>NZ_JBXCIY010000007.1:0-257144 GCF_056786395.1 Paenibacillus sp. Y951
CCATTTTAAGCAAGGTGTCGCAGGCAAGGTATTATTAACAGACATCACTTACTTAACCTACGCTTACGGTAAACGTGCTTATTTGTCGACGATTAAAGATGCTGAAACGAATGAGATTTTAGCTTATGAAGTATCGGATAAGATCACCTTAGATATTGCCTTAAACACGCTATATCAACTAAAACGCAATCATTCGCATGTCGTGAAAGATGCATTTATTCATTCGGATCAGGGATTCCACTATACCAATCCTCAATTTCAAAAGTTAGTGAAGAAAATGAAGTTAGGACAATCTATGTCACGTCGGGGAAACTGTTGGGATAATGCTCCACAAGAATCTTTCTTTGGACATTTCAAAGATGAAACAGATTTGAAAAACTGTGAGACATTAAACGATGTGAAACGCGAAGTAAAAAGTTATATGATCTATTACAATCATTTTCGAGGGCAGTGGAACCTAAAAAAACTGCCGCCTGCAAAGTACAGACAACAGCTTCTTCAAGTTAGCTAGCTTTTTTTGAAATGTCCTTTACAAAGGGTACAGTTTAAAGAATCCGGGTGTCACTCCCCTTCTCCAAAGCGACAGAGGCTTCCAGTACACGTCTCATGAGTATAATCGACATCAAGTAAAATACAGATTTATAAAAAGTATGTCTCGTGTAAGCCGATGCTTGGACAACCAACCTATTGAGCGATTTTGGGGTACCTACAAATCAGAAAGCTATTATCTTACCAAATTTAATACTTATGAAGACGTCCTCAAAGACGTTAGTAACTATATTCGCTATTACAACAATTACCGCTATTCAGAGTGTTTGGATGACTTATCACCTAACGAATACCGAAGAGCTCCATAACGAAAAGAACCTCAGCTCTGTTAAAACGAGCCGAGGTATCTAACCTAACTATTTTTGTTTTTTACACTGTCCACTTGACAGGGAGCACTTCATAGTTATCCTGCTCTTTTTATTAAGCTCCCATGAAAATGAAATCAGCTCAAAACCTGAAAAAGAGCAAAATAAAGAAGACTCAGAATAACACTTTTTAAAAAAGTGCTGAGCCTTATGTGATTTTTTATAAAGTTAGGTATACCGAAAAACAACATTCCACAACTAATAAAGGCAAGGCTGGTGCAAAAACAAGAGTAGGATTAATCTCCCATGAGTGCTTCCCAAAAGGGAGCGACAATCTGTGATGCACCGTGGTCGTTGGAGTCAGACTAACGGTTGGGCTCTAAGGCACCATAGCTTATCGACCTTCTTCGCCAACCGTACAAACAGTATAGACAGAGGTATCCATTTTCATCCTCTGTGGTGCAGCGCCGCTCTTGCGCTGCATGTATGGCTAACGGGCAGGATTGCGTGGTAGCACTTAAGATGTGGATGAGTACATTTGTCCATATATCGGACAAGAATGAAAGAAGGTTTTACCATCTTTCCAATGAATACATGTAGAATCATGTGAAATTGGAGGGATATAATGCTACGTCCTTTAAATGCTACATTTCCGACTGATAAAAAAATTGCCGGTGTACACAGCATACCAATTACCGAAGATGGCTCAATTATTATGGTCTGGGATAAAAATGAGAAGGCGCTCACAACAGTCGGTGGGAGAATTGAAGTTAATGAAGATATTGATACAGCTTTAAACCGTGAGACAATTGAAGAAGCAGGTCTTATTTTAGAGTCTAAAAGAGTACCCATTGCTGCTTGGTATTGGGAGAGTACGGATACATACACTGTTTTTGTTATGGCTAGAGTAAAAGAGTATGGAATCATGCCCGATGGGTTTGAAACAACAGGAAGAGTGACTATGAATTTTGAAACAGCGCGCCAAATTATTTCAAAAATTGAAGGTGAGGGGTTACGGCTTCAGCTATTAGAGATTGCCGAATCAGTATTTAAACAACATTTCAAAAGATAATTCGTTAAGCTCTAACGGAGAACGATAGTTTAATACGCCGCCTCCCAAGTAGGGCGGTTTTTTTATGTTGAAAATCAACATTAAGATTTAACATAGCCATTTAAATAATGGTTCAAAATCATTGGCTGTCAGCATCTTCGAAGCCGACTATACTCCAGTGCTTTACCGCGTGATCACAGTCAGTGATTTTGAACTACCTCTCTTGTTGACGATATTGATGGGGAGTAACATCATAATGCCTCTTAAACACCTTAATAAAGTAATTCACATCATTATAGCCAACCATATATGAGATATCAGTGATTGAGAGGTTTTCATTGTTCATCAGCTGAAGAGCTTCCTTCAGTCGTATATGGTGAATATAATCTGGAAAGGTTAAACCTGTTTCCTTTTTAAATGATCTGGACAGCTCATATTTGTTAATACCTATTTCATGGGCAATCTTTGCAAGTGTTATATCTTCGGCAAGATGCCATCTTATAAACTCCAAAGCTTTACGGATGTATGGTGAGTAGGAGAGCAGCGATAATTGTTGTACTAATTTACAATATTCCAAACACATTTTATTTTGAAGTGCTTCGAGCTGCTTAATATTAGTAGTCTTTTCAATTTGAATCGCAAATTTTTCGGAAATACTATCAATATATACGGGATGCACTCCACCGTTTTCAACTGCTTTACGAAGTAACGTATTTCTCACAAAGGTTAGATTTTTTCTAGAGCGCAATGGATCATTCGGAAAACGATCAGCCAAAGGGTATTTAGGATGTTCATCTGTAATTAATAGTTGCTCCACTAATGATAAATTACCTTGTTGGACAGCGTTCATTAATGTATTCTCGTTACGATATCGTTCCTCAACAATATGCATTTTCTCAATGTTCTCAGCAGGAGGAGATAATGAGAGATTTGCGCTGATATAGTTTTTACTTTCGATAGCTGTATGTGAGGTAGAAGAAGGCGTTGAATGTTGGAATATGTATTGAATGAACTCGATAATATGATTGAGCTTTTCATTACTTATTAATGGTAACGACAAATAATATTGTTGGACGATAGGCAACAACGAAAGTGACCAATGATGCTGAAATAATATATCTTGAACTTGAATTGTCGAAGGATCTATTTGCAGAAAAGGACCAATGATTACCGTACCCTCATTGCGATAATCCCCTTGAATATTGACTGAAATATATATCAATTGCTGTGTGGTGACATGGACTTGAATATGATGCTGCGTTTTGTTAAGTTGATGTAATATATTGGCGCGAACAGTTTCAAATAGAGGTTGCAACGTTTCAGGAATATGCATCGGCCCATAGGCAAACAACATATTTTGATGCGTATCCATATAGATGGTTTCGACTCCTGAAAATGTATAAGTGAATTTTAGAAGTTGATTTAATTGCTGCACTGGTGCATTGTTCATTGTACTCATTCCTTTGCAGAAGTTGTAATAATTATATCAACATTTTACTATTAATCGCAATAATATACGAGATGAATAAAGCGCTCTCTTGTAAACTGAAATTGTTCGATAGCAAATCTTGCTTTTGAAGCTACTTTTAATTTTCGTTATATTTCAAGTTGCATTTTCATTAAAATAAAAAGTTATAGGAGAGATGGAGTTGTACAATGACAAACTACACATATCTGGATTTTCGGATGAAATCTCATCTGATTTTGTAACTCAATTGCAAGTTGTTAGTAAGCTTGGCATGAAATATTTATCATTACGTGGCATTTATGGACGAAATATTGGAGAATTCACACTTGAAGAGATTCAACAAACAGTGTTGCCGAAGTTAAATGAATATGAGATTGCTGTCTCATCCATAGGAGCACCGATTGGGAAAATCTTCATTACTGATGATGAAGGTTTTGCACAGCAACTTACTATGCTAGATCGTTTATGTCAAATTTCAAATGTGTTGAATTGTAAATACATTCGTATTTTTAGCTTTTACATTCCTAAAGGCGAGGATGCAGATCAATACCATAATAAAGTTATCTCGCAAATAAGCCAATTTGCTGCAATCGCTGCTAAATATAATGTGATCTTGCTTCATGAGAATGAAAAAGATATTTTTGGTGATATCGCAAGACGTTGCTACGAGATGCTAGAGGCTGTTCATTCCCCTTATTTCAAAGCAATTTTCGATTTTGCGAATTTTGTACAATGCGGTGAAGATACATGGGAATGCTATCAGTTACTGAAGCCTCATATTGAATACATTCATATTAAAGATGCAGTTTCTACTAGCCAGCAAAATGTTGTTTGTGGCACAGGAGAGGGGAAAATCAAGGAAATATTAACCGATGTGATTGCTAATGGCTATGAAGGATATTTGACATTAGAGCCGCATCTAGTATTGTTCGATTCCTTGAAAGACCTTGAGTTGGAAGCTGCTGAACATATTATTAAAGACGATAAAGGTATGACAGGTGAGGAAGCCTATGTGTTACAATTTCATGCTTTAGTTGATTTACTCCAATCTATTGAGAAAGAGGCTGAATAAGATGACAAATCTAAAAATGGGAATTATCGGTATCGGTGCGCAAGGTGGAGCTTACGTTAAATTTATTACTAAAGGTAAAGTGAAAAATACGGAGCTAGGTGCAATTTGCGATACAGATCCTGCTAAAAAGCAATGGGCACAAGAAAACTATCCAGATGTACCATTTTTCGATAATTATATCGAAATGCTTGATAGTGGAACGGTTGATGCAATCGTTACATGTGTACCACATTACTTACACCCAGAGATGGGTATTGCAGCTTTGCAACGAGATATTCATGCATTACTAGAAAAACCAGCAGGTGTATATACGAAGCAAGTGAAAGAATTGAATGAGTTTGCACAAACTAAGCCTAATATTGCCTTTGGTATTATGTTCAATCAACGTACTAATCCTCTTTATCAAACCTTGAAAAAATTAATCGATGATGGTGAGATTGGAGATATTCGTCGTACGAATTGGATGATTACAACATGGTGGAGACCGCAGGGTTACTATGATCAAAGTGCATGGAGAGCAACTTGGAAAGGTGAAGGCGGCGGCGTACTTGTTAATCAAGCGCCACATCAGCTTGATCTATTACAATGGATTGCAGGCATGCCAACAAAAGTATATTCCAATGTGAAATATGGTTACCAGCGTAACATCTCGGTTGAAGATGAAGTGACGGTAATGATGGAATATGCGAATGGTGCAACGGGCGTATTTGTTACATGTACGCATGATATTGTCGGAACAGATCGTTTTGAAATTCTTGGTGATAAAGGTAAGATCGTTGTTGATGATAGTAAGAAGATCACAATTAAACGTCTAACTAAACCTGAGCGCGAGATGAGTGACTCGATGAGTATGGCAGATGTTATGAATATCTTTATGGGCGGCAGTACAGCTGATATCTACTCTGAGGAAGTTATTGAATTTGAAAGCGTATGGGGAGCACAGCATATTGCAGTATTCGAAAACTTTGCAGCACATATTCTTGAAGGTGCGCCATTACTAGCTCCAGGCAGCGACGGTATTCATGGTGTGGAATTAGCGAATGCGATTCTTCTGTCTAGTTGGTTGAACAAAGAAGTGGAATTACCAATAGATCCAGAGTTGTATTTGTCTGAATTGAATAAGAAGATCACAGCTGAACAATAAAACGAATGGAGTGAATAAGTGATGACGAAGCAATCAAAAATAGGCGTTCAAATGTTCAATTTGAAACAAAAAGTTGAAGAGCTAGGTGTATATGCGACACTAGAGAAGCTACATGAAATGGGATTTCATTCCGTTGAAGTGACACAAATAGCGATGACAGCAGAAAACGTAGCACAATTGAAAAAAGCTAGTGAAGATTTCGGCATTCAAATCGCAGCGGTATCTGCTCCATTAAGCAAAGGTGAAAACGATCCAGGTGAGTCTTTAACGACTCATTTTGATAAAATTGTCGATGATTGCAAACAGCTTAATTGTCAATATATTCGCATTGGACTGATGCCTCTTGCGATTATGGGACATAAAGACCAAGTGATGCAATATATTGCGGATGCTGAAGCTATGGCGAATCGACTAGCTGAACATGGATTAGAACTTTATTATCATAATCATCATGTAGAATTTGAGAAATATGATGGAGAGTATCTAATTGATATGATGCGTAATCATACAACAAAGCTTGGGTTTGAACTTGATGTTCACTGGATTCAGCGTGGTGGAGAAAATCCTGTTGCGGTTATTAATCGCTTCCAAGGACGAATCGGATTATTACACTTGAAGGATTATCGTGTTGGCAGATTAACTGTAGGCGAAGATGATCTTAAGGATATGTCTAAGTTTATGCAGAAGTTCACTAATATTATTGAGTTTGCAGAATTAGGACAAGGGTCTTTGGATATTCCGGCAATTATCGATGCAGGGTTAGAAAGTGGTGTGAAACACTTCTTCATAGAACAGGATGATACGAATGGAAGAGATCCGTTTGATTGTCTAGAAGATTCTAAGCAATATTTAGTTCGTCAAGGATATGGTGACTGGATCTAATTTATAAAATGCAAATAAAGTATGTGGAAGCTAGTAAGTTAGCATTCACATACTTTTATGCTATCATCATGACTAAATAATGATGCCGAAAACGGGAATTATCGCGTTGACGTTTAGGAAGAGCAATGATATCATTTAATTAATTAGTTTACTATACTAATTAAAAATAGAGTTATTCTTTTCTTTCTCACATGAAATCTAATTTATTTGATAAAATTATATACAACGTATATGAAATGGAGTGAATGTTGATGGGTATTCTACAAGAGCTTGTTAAAGATATTCCTGTTCCAAAAATGGCAAAAGTAAAGGTTACTTTTGATAGCAGTCACATTGAAAATTTGAGTGAACAATTATTAGTGAAATTAGATCGTGATGAAATTGTCCAACAGATTAAGCCTGGCATGGAAATTGCCATTGCGGTTGGTAGTCGCGGGCTTGATCGTCTTGTTGAATTAACGCAATGCACTGTGAAATTTTTGCAAGATCTTGGAGCTAAACCGTTTATAGTGCCTAGTATGGGCAGTCATGGTGGTGCTACGGCTGAAGGACAGCGTGAAGTGCTTGCACATCTCGGCGTAACAGAGGAATCGGTTGGTTGTGAAATCCGCTCTTCCATGGAAGTTGTGAAGCTAGGTGAACTACCTAATGGTCTTCCTGTCTATGTAGATCAATATGCTGCAAGTGCTGATGGAATCGTTGTTATTAACCGTATTAAGCCACATACCGCTTTTCGTGGTCCAGTTGAAAGCGGTATTATGAAAATGATCAGTATTGGACTTGGCAAGCAAAAAGGTGCGGAAGCGTGTCACCAACTTGGTTTCAAGTATATGGCTGAAAATGTTCCTGCAATGGCGAAAATGATTATGGCTGAAAAGCCTATTTTATTCGGTGTTGCGACAGTTGAAAATGCGTTTGATAAAGTTGCGGTTGTGGAAACATTGACTCCAGCAGAAATTATAGAGAAAGAAGCTAGTTTGCAAACACAAGCAAAATCATTGCTACCGAAGTTGTTTTTCGAACAATTAGAAGTACTAGTTATTGATCAAATCGGAAAAAATATTAGCGGTGACGGTATGGATCCTAACATTACAGGACGCTACCCTACTCCGTATGCCCATGGCGGACCAGATGTTAATAAAATGGTCGTGCTAGATTTGACTGAAGCAACAGAAGGGAATGCCAATGGCGTAGGTACCGCAGATTTCACAACACAACGTCTAGTAGATAAGATGAATCTTGAAGTAACTTATGCAAATGGACTTACTTCAACTGTAGTTGCTCCTACAAAGATTGCTACGACTTTAGCTAATGATAAAGAAACGATACAAGCTGCGATTAAGACAAGTAATATTCTTGATTTTACTGAAGTGAAAATGGTTCGTATTAAAAACACATTAGTATTAAGCGAAATTGAAGTGTCAGAAGCACTTATAGAATATGTTAATCAACATCCGCAGATGGAAGTTATAACTCCATTATATGAAATACCTTTCGCTGAAAACGGGAATTTGTGGTAGAAAACATTACAACTAAGATTCAAAAAGCAGGCTTGCAGAACCGAGAAGATGGAGCGCTACTTGAGAAAGGCGGAAGCGCAAGTGTACATGATTACGTACACGCGAACCGTACTTTCCAAGTTCGCTTCATATTCGATGTCGAATAACCTTCGAAGCATACTCATCGTTATCAAAGTCTGCTTTTTGAATTACCATTACAACTAAGGAGAGATGGATATGAGTAAATTATTTGACTTAACAGGTAAAACAGCAGTTGCTATTGGAGGAAATAGTGTGCTTGGGTCTTCTATCGCTCACGGATTAGCTGAGCACGGTGCCAAACTTGCAATCGTTGGACGCAATATGGAAAAGGCTGAAGACGTTGTACAAGCCATTATTGCTAATGGCGGTGAAGCAAAAGCTTTTCAAGCGAATGTTAGTGACCGTGAATCTTTACTACAAGCAGCATCTGACATCGAAGCATGGTCAGGTGGTTGGGATATTTTATTGAATGCACCAGGTAAAAACAGCAGTACTCCTTTTCTTGAACTTGAAATGGAGGAATTCGATGATATTATGGATGTTAATTTGAAAGGTATCGTTCAAGCTTGTCAAATTTTCGCTCAGAAAAATATTGAGCAACAGCGTTCAGGTAGTATTATTAATATATCTTCTGTTTCTTCAACAACACCACTTTCTAAAGTGTTTACGTATTCTGTTTCTAAAGCGGCATTGAACAGTGTTACACAATATTTGGCGAGAGAGTTTGCCCTTCATGGTATTCGTGTTAATGCCATTATTCCTGGTTTCTTCCCTGCGGAACAAAACCGTAAAATTTTGAGCCCTGATCGCATAGAATCAATAATGAAGCATACACCGATGCAACGTTTTGGAACTCCTGAGGAATTGCAAGGTGCTGCGGTCTGGCTTGCTTCAGAACAAGCATCTAGCTTTGTTACAGGTGCATTGATTCGAGTAGATGGCGGTTTCGGTAGTATGACCATCTAAATGGTTTGAGTAGTTTATGAAAAGTTCGAGATCATGCTTTCGACGTACTTTTCATTACAAGAGAGGTTTACCAAGTAGATTATGAAAAGTTTAAGTTAATGCTTTCGACGTACTTTTCATTACAAGATTATGAAAAGTTTAAGGGGGAGAAATGATGCTGACAGCGAAATATGAAAAGTTACAATCGATTTTGCGAGAAATGCAAAGTGTAGTCGTTGCATTTTCTGGTGGAGTAGATAGTACATTTTTGTTAAAGGCAGCGATAGATACATTAGGTACTGATCATGTTATCGCTGTTACGGCGGATTCCGAAACATATCCTTCGAGTGAATTAGAAGAAGCGAGAGAGCTTGCTTCTCTTATTGGCGCTACACATATCGTCATTGAAACTTCCGAATTAGCAATTCCAGGATATTCAGAGAATAATAAAAATAGATGTTACTTCTGTAAAAGTAGTTTATTTGATCATATATTACCAATTCTTGAAGAAAAAAATTATAAAAACATTATTTACGGTGTCATTGCTGATGATCAGAATGAGCATCGCCCAGGTATGCAAGCTGCTAAAGAACGTGGCGTCAGAGGTCCATTACTGGAAGCTGATCTTTACAAAACAGAGATAAGGGAGTTATCCCAATCTGTTAATCTGCCCACTTGGTCTAAGCCTTCTTTCGCTTGTCTCTCATCGCGTATCGCATACGGTGAACAGATTACGAATGAGAAATTACAAAAAGTTGATGCTTCTGAACGATATTTGAAGTCATTGGGTATTCGCCAAGTACGCGTTCGTACCCATCAGGAGATTGCCAGAATTGAAGTAGAATTAGCGGATATGCCTATTCTGCTCGAAAATCATGCGGTAATCGTTGCGCAATTGCAGCATTATGGATATAAATATGTCACAATGGATTTATTCGGTTACCAAAGTGGCAGTATGAATAAAGTGCTTGCTCTCTGACGCTTAACGTTGTGAGCAACGATAGAAACCACGATTAGCTAGGGTTTGTATTGTTCTTGTTCATAGATGCATATCTGAAAGGAAGATTAACAATGGTAAGGCAACTAGTAATAGGAATTGATCTAGGGACCACGAGTGTTAAAGCATGTGCATTTCAGACCGACGGTCATACTATAGCTGAAGTGGAAGAGATGAATAAGACGGAATATCCCAAGCTAGGGTATGCCCTGCAAGATGTCGAACATATTGAACGTTCTGCCGTATTAGCACTAAAGCGATTAATTGAAAAAGCTAATATTATCGATGGGGAGCTACTGGCTGTTTCTTTCTCTGCTGCGATGCATTCGCTAGTATGTGTCGATCCTTCAGGTAAGGCGATTTCCCCGCTCCTTACATGGGCAGATGGTCGAAGTGTAGCACAAGTACGTGCTTTATCCGATCAGGACAAACAACATTATTATAAGTTAACTGGAACACCTATACATCCTATGACACCTTTTACGAAGTTACTGTGGATGAAAGAAACAAACTATGCTCCTTATAATGAAGCTAAATATTTTATGTCCGCAAAGGAATTTATTATTTATAAATGGTTTGGTAAACGTTTGATTGATTATGCAATGGCATCAGCTACGGGGCTATTTAGTCCTGTTACATTGCAATGGGAGCCTACATTACTACAATTAACGAATATCACTAGTGATCAATTATCAACAATCGTTGAACCAACTACAATACTTACCGAAATAAGTACAGAAATAGCTCAAGAAGTTGGGATTTCTACAGATGTACCGTTCGTCATTGGTTCGGCAGATGGACAACTTGCCAATCTAGGCAGTGGGGCAATTTTACCAGGTGAAGTTGCTATTTCTGTTGGCACGAGTGGTGCTATCCGTCAATTTACTTCAGCTTTCCAAGTAAGTGAGGCACAATCTACATTTTGCTATTCTTTCAGCAGTGATACTTACATCGTTGGTGGGCCGACAAATAACGGCGGTGTAGTATTGCAATGGACAAAGGATTTACTGCAATATGAGGGTGACTTTGCTGCATTTATCGCAGAAGCAGAACTAACAGAGATCGGTTCAGAGGGTCTAGTATTTCTACCTTATCTCAATGGAGAACGCGCGCCAGTATGGAATCAGGATGCTAAAGGTAATTTCTATGGCTTGTCGATCTCACATCGTCGTGAACATCTCATTAGAGCTGTATTAGAAGGAATTACGTTAAATCTATATCAAATAGGTAATGCGCTTGAACAGTCGATTGGACCTGCGCATAAAGTGTTTGTTAATGGTGGTTTGGCACGCTCCTCAGTATGGCTGCAAATGCTAGCAGATATATTTAATGCCAATATTTATGTTTCAGAAAGCCATAATGGTGCTGCTTGGGGTGCCTCATGGACGGCATTAGTTGCACTGGGACATGCTTCTTCATTCGAGGATATTAAAAATTATATACCTATGAATGAACCAGTCGTTCCGATTGCTGAGAATAGCGAGAAATATAAAGCGATTTATGAAAAGTACATTTCTGTACAGCAAGTCATTGCACAATTATTTTAATAAGGAAAAAATGTTAATGCTTCCGAAGTACTTTTCATTAACACGAAGTATAATTGAAAGCAATATGAAAAGTTTTAGTATATGCTTTCGTAGCTACTTTTTATTAAATAGTTAATAAAAAGTTTTAGGAGTGATGATGTTGCTAGAGGATATATTGAAAAAAGTACAGAATGGCGAACTATCCGTTGATGTAGCGAAGCAACAATTAAGTGCCTTCGAAGATTTGGGTTTTGCTAAAGTTGACCATGACCGCAAGAAAAGACAAGGATTCCCTGAGGTTATCTACGGAGAAGGCAAATCGTCCGAACAGATTATTGCAATAGCTAATGCGATGCTGCAACGCAAAGATCAAGTACTTATTACACGTATATCTGTCGATAAAGCGAGTGAAGTACAGCATTCCATTCCGCAGTTGGTCTACCATGAACAAGCGCGGATTCTATATTGGGTGCAAGATTTCCACAAAAAAGATCAGTCTCAACAATATATTGCTATTATTGCAGCAGGTACATCTGATATAGCTGTAGCAGAAGAAGCTGCTGTTACAGCTGAGGTGCTTGGTTGCCCAGTTCATCGGATATACGATGTTGGCGTCGCTGGCATTCATCGCTTATTGTTCCATGCGGAAGAGATTCAAAATGCGGTAGCGTCCGTTGTCGTTGCTGGCATGGAAGGTGCTTTACCCAGTGTTGTTGGAGGATTAGTATCACATCCTGTTATTGCCGTACCAACTAGTGTTGGCTATGGTGCAAATTTCAATGGATTATCCGCATTGTTAACGATGTTAAATTCTTGCGCTTCCGGTATTAGCGTAGTTAATATAGATAATGGTTTTGGTGGAGGCTATAATGCCGCTTTAATTCACAAACTGAGCGAGAGAGGTCAACATAATGAAAACACTTTATCTTGATTGTATAACTGGCATCAGCGGAGATATGTTTATTGGAGCGTTAATTGATGCTGGCGCTGACGCGGCATTCATGCAAGAAGAATTGAAAAAACTTAATATCCAAGAAGAGTATACATTGTCTTGGGTAAAAGTAATAAAAAATGGTATTACGGGTACCAAATTTAATGTGAATTTGGTACATGAGCATACACATAATCATGAACACGGACATAGTCACACGCATGAGCATTCACATGACCATGGACATAGCCACACACATGAGCATGAACACGGACATATCGACACACATAAGCATACACATGATCACGACCACGGGCATAGTCACTCGCATGAGCATTCACATGACCATGAACATGGACATAGTCACACACACGATCATGAACATGGACATAGCCATACACACGACCACGAACATAGTCACACGCATGAGCATACTCATGATCACGACCACGGACATAGCCATACACATGAGCATTCACATGATCATAGCCATGACCATCGCTCATACAAGGATATCGTGCATATGATCGAACAGTCGCAATTGTCTGAAGTTGTGAAAGATACATCCTTACGTTTGTTCCGCAAAATTGGTGAGGCAGAAGGATTAATTCACGGACTTCCATTGGACAAGGTTCATTTCCATGAAGTAGGTGCTGTTGATTCGATCATTGATATTGTTGGTGCAGCCATATTACTAGAACAACTTCAGATTGAGGTTATCAAATCGTCCTCTGTTCCAGTTGGCAACGGCAAGATTCATATTGATCATGGTATATATCCAGTTCCCGCTCCTGCTACACTAGAGATCATGCGTGGCATTCCCATTGAGCAGTCAGATATTCGTTCGGAATTGACGACGCCGACTGGTGCTGCTTTTGTTGCCGTTCTTGTTAATGAATTTTGTAATCTACCGTCGATGAAGGTTCAAGCCGTTGGTTATGGTGCGGGTACAAAAACATTCCCTAAGCACCCTAATGTACTTAGAGTAATTATTGGAGAGTAGTGGATCATTTGTCGTATATGAAGGGAGTGAATAGGATGGAGAACATTCATCCACCATCGCATGAGCATGTCGATGACCAAATGTATAAGTTAGAAGTCAACCTAGATGATATTCCCGGTGAATGGTTAGGCTATGTGATGGATTTACTTCTTAATAGTGGAGCGAATGATGTGTACTACACACCGATATTTATGAAGAAAAATAGGCCAGGTACATTATTACAACTACTTTGTTCTGTTGATAAATTAGAAGCTATGAAAGATATATTGTTTCGCGAAACAACAACGCTTGGCATCCGCTATTACCCGTTAACAGTACATCGCTTAGAACGCGCGTATGAACAAGTAGAAACGCAGTGGGGTACAATCAATGTCAAGAAAGGATTTCACAATGGACAACTCGTTCAGTGGGCTCCTGAATACGAAGATTGTAGAGCGATTGCGACATCGTTTCACATTCCTCTTAAAGAAGTGTATGCAGCCGTTAGAAGACATGAAGCTTGATAAATGGTGAAGCGTTATGTAGTTATCTGAACCACTATTTCTAACTCAGCATGTTGGGCCAGAAATAGTGGTTTTTTCTACGGATACAGTTTTTGTATTCACAACAGACGCCTATATTAGAGAGCACTAATCTCGGGTGGGCGTCTGTGTTAGTGAGCTTGCTTTTCCTCTTATTGTACTTTCAACCAGGGGCGCATGTCGGTAGCGTGAATTAGGTATTTTATAGGCGGTTCATTTATCAAATTCTTGTACATATTTCGGTATGAAATCAAACCAATTTTTTCCTAAATGATCATCGAGTAATTCAATCAATTCTTTAGCACCTAATAATTCAATTCTGGAATTATCATTTGCTAAAGTAATACTTCCCTTTGTAAAACCTAATGGACTTATTAACACCCCTTTAGTTATTTTATCGTTTGAAATTACCCCCAATAAAGCCCTCACCCAAAGAACACCTACATTATTTTTATATCGCTTACATTCAATATACAACTTTTCCTTTTTACCAGGAGTATTGTTTAGTGCTAATACATCCTTTCCTCCATCCTTTATAGCATCAGTCAATGTTACATCATAACCAATTTCGCTATATAGTTTAGCTATTAAACATTCAAATTCTCTGGAACTAAGTTCTAGAAGAGTATGTGGAGTATAATCGTTTTGAAGATATTTAGCTCTAATTAAAACTTGTGCATCGTATAGTCCATTAACTGCAGAATCTGGTAAAGTCGAAATATGTACACCTGTGTAAGCTTCAATAATGCTTAAAGTAGTCTTTGGAGAATAACTAACTAAATCTAAAATCCAAGTAATCCCCTCATAACCTACACCAGTTTCTATAAGTCTTCTGATGTACTCATTTGAATACTCTTTAATTCCCCGAAGACTGTAATAATCTGCATTCAACTCATCTATACCATATGAACAACTGTTAACAAGTAGCATTCTTATTAGTTTTTTAAAGTCTGACTCATTTACATCTTTAATTTTGGTTACATATTCAGTTAAAAATTGATCTGAGGGAAAACAGTTATTAGGATATAGTCTATTTCTATCGTTTGAATTCATAATATCAATCCAACTATCAAGCGACATTTCTCCATTGTTAATTAATGAAGGGCTAAAAATTATCTTTTCAGACATAGAAATACATCTCTTTTCTTTATATATTTAACATTACAACTTTTTCATAAAACATAATATTAACCAAGCGTCGTATACAATTGACGAACACGTTCTTCATCTATAGGAATATCTAGAGACAAGACTAAGAAATAAGGCAATTGCCACTTCTGAGTGTTTTGTGCTTGACGACTGGTTGGAACATCCCAAGGTGGATAAATACGTATGGCTCTTTTTCCACCGACTCCTTGTTCGGATAAAATGTCCTTATCACGTAATACAGAAGATGGAAAAACAAATTGACCAAAGTTGTTGCCTTCGCGAGCACAAATGACATAGAAATCAACAGCTTCAGATATGTCATACGGCTGTATTGTTCCATTTTCATTACGCTCCCATATCGTTACAAATTGACCGACTTTGGTAGGTGTGATCTTTGCCACACGAAATCTGATGTTAAGTGTATTCAACTTAAAGTAATAAGAACCGTATTCGGCGTTATGTGGTTCTGCTAGAAGTTGAGTACATTGTAATTCAGGTGTTGCGTAGATACGTTCTATCACTTCTATTAGATCACCGTGTAATGGAGTAGAAGACGTTAATTCGTCATGAACGATGGTGTTGTGATTCGAAGAGCTTGAGTCTAGTTCTATCATTGATGCATTCCTCCACATATTCATCTCACTTATAAGTCATTTATTAATAAGTACACTTAATATTATAGAACTTAAGTTCGTATCGTTCAATCGATCATAAGTGAAAACGAAATAGCTGTTTATTTTAGGAAGATTAATTAAGACGAGATTGACAAACGAATAGTGATAGTATAATGTTATCTTAAAGTTAAGACAATAACTTGATGAAGGACACTTCATTGTAACATCGAGATGAAAGATAAACACTTTAACAATGATTGTTCATTAGTTTTATTATTTATGATCAGTGATGGAACAGTATTATTCGTTAAACAGACCATATATCTTAATTTTAAGATTAAAGGAAACTAATTATACTAAGACAAATCATAATTCACAAAAAAAGAGAACTCATAATTCAAAAGACAAAATTAAATTATTGGAGGAATTAATTATGAATCAACTAAAAGGTATTCACCACGTAACCGCAATAACAAGTAGTGCAGAGAAAAACTACGAGTTTTTCACTTATGTATTAGGAATGAGACTTGTTAAGAAAACAGTTAACCAAGATGATATCAAAACTTACCATTTATTTTTCGCAGATGATAAAGGTTCTGCTGGTACAGACATGACTTTCTTTGATTTTCCTAACATTCAAAAGGGAGTACACGGTAACAATGAAATCTTCAAAACTTCATTCCGTGTGCCAACAGATGCAGCTATCGATTATTGGGTAAAACGTTTTGATCGGTTGAATGTGAAGCATGCCGGAATTTCTGAACAATTTGGTAAAAAGACTTTATCATTTGTCGACTTTGATGATCAACAGTATCAATTGATCTCAGATGAGTACAATAGTGGAGTAGAGTCAGGTACACCTTGGATAAAAGGACCTATTCCTCTAGAATTTGCAATCACCGGATTAGGACCTATCTTCGTGAGAATTAACGATTTCGATCACTTCAAGCAAATGTTAGAAAAAGTAATGTTATTCGAGGAAATCGCTTCAGAAGGATCGAATCACTTATTTGAAGTTGATGAGGGTGGTAATGGTGCTCAAGTTATTGTTGAGCATAATGTAATTCTTCCGCCATCTCGTCAAGGTTTCGGTACGGTCCACCATGCTGCATTCCGTGTAGCGGATCGTGAAGTACTGGATGAATGGACTGAACGTTTTGCTAATTTCGGTTTCCACACATCTGGTTATGTCGATCGTCATTTCTTCGAATCACTGTATGTACGTGTTGCACCGCAAATTTTGTTCGAATTCGCAACGGATGGTCCGGGCTTTATGGGTGATGAGGAATATGAAACAATAGGAGAAAAACTTTCATTACCACCATTCCTTGAAGGTAACCGTGATCAGATTGAAAAGTTAGTAAGACCGATTAATACGATAAGAAGCACGATCGAATTTACGAAAGAATACGAGTGATAATATATATTCGCTTTGTTTAGAGGGACAACGATATTTAGTGTTCATTGTATAAAGGAGTGGAGCTCATGATTACTATTCAGCCAAAGGATCAAAGTGAACGAGATAATTATAAACTGTTAGTTGGATCGATTATTCCAAGACCAATCGCATTTGTAACGACATTATCAGATGCAGGAATAGTTAATGGTGCTCCGTTCAGCTATTTCAATATTGTCTCATCTAATCCGCCTATGGTGTCTATTGCTGTACAACGACCAGACGGACGGTTAAAGGATACAGCTCGGAATATCTATGATCGCAAAGAGTTCGTTGTTCATATCGTTGATGAAGACAATGTTGCAACGATTAATACAACTGCAGCTTCGCTACCTCCAGACGAAAGTGAAATAGAGCTCGCTGGATTATCAGTTGTTGCTAGTCGCGTTGTTAATGTGCCGGGTATTAAGGAAGCAAAAGTTCGAATGGAGTGTAAGCTCGTTCAAGCGATTCCACTTGGGGGAAATCAAGAAGGGATAGCAGGCTCGGATCTATTCATCGGTGAAGTTGTCATGTTCCATATTGCAGAAGAAATTTATGAAGAAGGTAGAATTGATGCCGCTTCATTGAAAGCTGTGAGTAGATTAGCAGGAGCTAGTTATGCTAAAGTTGGTGAAATCTTCTCTATTGAAAGACCCCAATGAATCAGATTCAACATCTATACTAAACCTGCTCAAATGGAGAAAATATTAAAATGTACTTTGAACGCATCTGGATTAATATAATAACAGTTAAGAAGCTCTTGCTAATCGCAAGAGCTTCTTTCGTATACTAATTCGTAGATTCATTACGCAGACGCAGATGCCGCATGAAAGTTTCAGCAGCTATAGATAGCTTCGTATGATTACGAACTGCAAACCCAATACTACGAGAGGGCAAAGAACTATTAATTTTAAGTTCGAATAACGTTCCTCTTTGCAATTCTTCCTGCACAAATGAACGACTGATAAAGGTAGCCCCATAGCCTAATCGCGCAAATTCTGATAATAACTCGATACTGCCTAACTCAATATCAGGAGTAACAGACAGCCCTTTAGCGGCAAACCACTGATCGATGAAAATTCTAGTACTGCTACCAGGGGATAATAGAATTAAGGGGATCTCAGCAAGCTCTTGTATCGTAATTAAACGAGTGGCCCATTGTTGATAAGCTTCGCCGACGACAAAAATATCTTCAAGCTCCACCAGCGTTTGAATATTCAATTCAGGATCATCAATCGGCATATGGACTAGCGCAAAATCAATTTCACCTTCTTTTACCCGCTTCGTAATTTCGGGAGTTTTCCCACGTGATAAACGAATTCTAATCGTAGGATATTGATGATGAAACGTATTCAGCTGTGGAAGGAGTAGATGCTTAATTAGCGAATCACTTGCACCAATTCGAATTTCACCTACATTAAGCTGTTTGAGATTTTGAAGATGCTTCTGCCCAGAATCAAGCATTGCAAACGATTGCTCGACATATTTCAGTAAAGCTTGTCCTTCTTCGGTTAACTCTACCCCTTTAGAAAGCCGATGAAATAATTTAACATCTAAAGCCTCTTCCATCTGTTTAATTGCATAGCTCACAGATGGCTGTGTAATATGAAGCTGCTGTGCGGCCTTTGTTAGATTTTTATGCTGCGCAGTATACATGAAAATTCGATACCATTCTAAATTAATCATGTGATATAGAACCCCTCTATGACAGGATGACAAAATTGTGATTTCACTTATTTCAAGTATCTCATTATAATAAGGATATAGCAATAATGTAGAAGTTCAATCAAGAAGCTAATCAAAAAGTTAAGTAGATGCTTTCGAAGTGACTTTTTGATTTCGTAGAAGGTCAATCAAGAAGCTAATCAAAAAGTAGAGCAGATGCTTTCGAAGTAACTTTTTGTTACAAAAGAAGCTTATTCAGAGGAAGTTACAAAAAGTTTTTGGGAGGAATAAAACATGGCAGGGAACACATTTGGAGAAAATTTTAGAATTACAACTTTTGGGGAATCACATGGTAAATCAGTAGGGGTTATCGTTGACGGCGTAACACCTGGGGTAGAAATAGATGAAGCTTATATTCAAAAACAAATGGATAGAAGAAAGCCAGGTCAATCTTCGGTTACGACTCCACGTAAAGAATATGATATCATTCAAATTCAATCGGGAGTGTTTGAAGGTAAAACAACAGGAGCGCCGCTTGCAATTATGCTACACAATCATGATATGAAATCAGAAGCATACAGTGAGATTCAACATTCATTCCGACCAGGTCACGCTGACTTTACATATTTACAAAAGTACGGCATTCGCGATCATCGTGGAAGCGGGAGAGCGTCAGGCAGAGAAACAGCTGGTCGTGTAGCGGGTGGTGCAATTGCTCGTAAGTTGCTTGAAAATCGTGGTGTACAAGTTGTAGCCTATACGATTCAAATCGGCGATATTAAAGCAAACTCATTCAATGAAGAGTTTATCGAGCAAAACCCGGTACGTACTTGTGATCCTGAAGCAGCTCAGCAAATGATTAGTAAAATCGAGCATCTCGCTTCAGTTGGTGATAGCTGTGGTGGTATTGTAGAATGCCGTATTCGCGGTGTGGATGCAGGACTTGGTGAACCAGCATTTGATAAATTAGATGCAGAATTAGCTAAGGCAATGCTTTCTATCGGTGCGGTTAAAGGAATCGAGTTCGGCGCAGGCTTTGCTGCAGCTAGTATGCTAGGTAGTGAGCATAATGATGCAATGAATAAAGATGGTTTCTTAACAAACAATTCTGGTGGTATTGTCGGAGGAATTAGTACTGGTCAAGAAATCGTTTTACGTATTAGTGTTAAGCCAACTTCATCAATTTCTGTAACACAGCAAACGATGAACGAGTGTGGCGAAGAAATAGAGATTAAAACTGAGGGTAGACATGATCCATGTATTTGCCCGAGAATTGTGCCTGTCGTTGAAGCAATGGCATGTCTCGTAGTAGAGGATCTGTACAAGCGTCAAGCGGCAGTACGCTACTAGAAATCGCAAAGTATAAGATTATGTAATATTTTTTGAATGCCTATGTCCCGATGCGGATATAGGCATTTTTGTCCATTTAAATGGCTAGAAAAAAAGTTGATTCGTAAAAATATAATGTTAATAAGTGGTGATATAGTATAAAATGGTAATAATTAGTTGGAATGATGATTCACCGTTCGTGGGACGTATGCTCTGTAATTGCTGTTTGATGATATAATGACTGCTTTTTCAATACGAGATACCTTTGAACTACAAGTATCAATAAAGAGGAGTATCCAATGATGTACGAAAAATTGCAATCCAAAGATGCAAGTAACTTGAAAAGTCTAACAAGTCCATATCATTCTCAAGAGCAGCAAGAGCATACAATCACCCCATCATTTGACACTAACATGATGATGCGTCTGCAACAAAGTATGGGGAATACGGCGATGCAGCATATGCTACAAAGTATGCTCTCAGAAAGTAATGACACAGAGTCCGATAAAGTACTAGATGAGATGAATGAACAGGAATCTACTCCAGAGAACGTACTGAGGAGAATAACTAAGTTAGAAGAAGAGGACCAAGAGAGCCAAGAGAATCATTTGGAAGCTAAGTCAATATCGGACATATTAGCGATGGATCCTGCTTCTACAACGCGAACACGAGATGAAATGGAACGAGATATTCGGCTTGCCCAGTTAACTGTAGATAAAGTAATTGCAGAAAGTACGAGTTTAGATGAGGTTAGCTCCTATTTTCCGTTGCTGCAATTGCGGTTTGGATTGAAAAACATAGAGATTCAGGGTGCAGGAACACCTAAAGCACAAGTTGCTATGGAGATAAATCCTAAGGCGGCTTGTATATTATCGAATGCTGGTGAGATTATTTTGAACAAAGGTGAATCTTATAACTTGCCTGAGAAACAGGACGTAAAGTTCAAAACTGGAGTAAGCTCCTCTGGACATACATGGGCAACTGAGATGATTGCTAACCAACTAGGTCCTAATCATCCTCAAGGCTTCGGTCCTACGGAACAACGTGCATTAATGCGGCATTTACCTACTAACCGTAAAAACCATCCCGGTCTTGAAAATAGATATATTCGCGGTCATTTACTTAATGACAGTCTTGGTGGACCAGGTCTTGAACAGAATATGTTCCCAATTACAGAAAGAGCGAACAAGGATCATGAGTCCTATGTGGAGAGTGAGGTAAAAAATTGGGTCAATAACTTAGGATATTTTGTATATTATCATGTGGAAGTGAAAAATATCAGAGAAACCTTGGATGTATCATTATATGATGATGCGAACAACTTTGTAGATGCTGAGCTGCATTGTGAAGCATATGTACTTTCTGCAGATGGTAGTCGCTCTAAGTTGAAGGGGTATATTAATCGTATTATTAAGTCAGAGCATGCCGTATATCGTATGGTAGCAGATAAGCAAGAAACAACATTACGTGGAGTTAATGATCCAGATAATTCTCACAAAAAAATAGTTGATAAAAGGTTAGTTGAGCTATCCGTAACCAAAGATAAGGGTGAGAAAGGTTATGATACCGTAATTCCAGAAGTAGCAGATGGAATTATAGAATTTTTTGAAGAGTTTAAGCAATATATTACGAAGGATCAAATCTTTTATTCTAAATTAGCTCAATTAATTGGACCTAGCTTGAATAAAGTTACACCGAGTAATCTAAGATTGGTTTTTCAAGCTATCGTTTTGGATTCTAGTGACGGTAAGCAGAAGGTGGACAATATACAACGTACCAACTTTAGCAAGGTCGGTAATTGGAACCATATTACGAATGAACTTAGTAAAAAGAAAGATGTAATTTCTGATATGCTCGATAACTTAACGAGCGTCATCGATTTGTACAATGATTTGCAAGAGGGTGAAAAACAATGGCTATGTGAAAACGTATATGGCTGTTATGATAGAATGTTACTTAACCGAATGCTAGAAGATTATATGGATGTTGATGAAAGTATTATAAATATGAGACACAAGTTGAACGAACTGAATGAACAGGGTAAGGACGATGCTGAGTTCAGACACGAACCCCAGAGTAATAACTTTGCTTATATGGAAGGCTATAGATCGGTGAATCAGTCGACCAAAAAACAGAAGAGATAAAGTAACGATCAATCAGATGATCAAAATACATAATATTCTTGACATACGCCAATAACCTTGTATACAATTGTATACAAGGTTATTGGCGTATGCATTTGTATACAAACTGCAAAGGGGAAATGTTGAAGTTGAAGGAACAAAGTATATTAAAACCATATTTTAAAGAGACGTGGCGCATTTATTTATCGTCAATTTCATTACATGCAATTGCTAGTATCATATTGGCTTGTTTCCCTAAAGTACTTGGAGAATTCGCGGATCAACTATCGTCAGGAGGTTTAATATCGCATGATATTATGCGGTATAGCTTATTACTACTGCTTATAGGTGCAGGTCACGTACTCATCGGGGGTTACGGACAATATCTCATCATGTATGTTGGCCGACTGTTTGAATATATGACTAGACGTAGACTATTCTCCCATTTCTCTGAGCTGAGCGAGCGCTATTATTCCAAAAACGGTACGGGCAAGATGCTGAGCTATTTTATGAATGATGTTACAGGAGTTAGGGAATCTATCTCTATGGGTGTTAACCAGCTTGCCACGGGAACAATGCTTTTATTTTCATGTATAGGTGCGATGCTCCTCAGTGATATTCCGATCTATTTAATAGCAGCAACTGTCGGTCCATTATTTCTAATTCCATGGATTGTGACACGTATTGGTCCCGCTATTCGCCAGCGATCGCTGAAAGTGCAGCAATCGCTGGCTGCAATGACTGAGTCAGCCGAGGAGCAGTTCGGTGGTATTCGGGTTACAAAAAAATTTGCGGTTGAGCCTCTCATGATCAAGCGCTTTGAAGCAACGGTCGACCGGATTCGTGATAATCAACTATCACTTGTACGCATGTCCTCACTCTTCCAAGCGATCATACCCTTTTTAGGCTCGATGTCCTTAATTATTGCGTTAATGCTCGGAGGTTATCTAACGATTACTGGAAAGATCACACTCGGAAATTTTGTTGCCCTAACGCTATATGTTCGGATGCTGATGACCCCATTGCAACAGATTGGTAATGTCATTAATGTTGTGCAAAGATCACGTGCGTCATTACAACGGCTGAACGAATTGGTCGCTGTTCAACCGGATATTGTTGAATCAGAAGAAGCTGTGGATGTCGAGCTAGATCGATTTCCAGTACAGATCCAAGATCTTACATTTTCATATCCAGAAGCTGCTCAGCCTGCTTTGCGGGAGATTAATCTAGTCATTGAGCCTGGTATGACACTTGGCATCGTTGGTCGTACTGGTAGTGGCAAGACAACGCTTGTCAAGCTGCTGCTGAGAACCTATGAAGCATCGGAGCGGTCAATCCAGATTGGTGGAACGGACATTCGTAGCATTAAGCTTAATAGTTTGCGCAGTCAAATAGCTTATGTACCACAAGATGGATTCCTCTTCAGCACAACAATTGGAGAAAATATTGCTTTCGCCAAACGACAAGCCAAGCAAGAAGAGATAGAAGTAGCCGCACAACAAGCACAAATGTATAACAATATTATGGAGTTCCCTAATCGCTTTGAGACGAAGCTAGGGGAACGTGGTGTCACCTTGTCGGGTGGCCAACGTCAACGAACGAGTCTTGCGCGAGGATTCATCAAACAAGCTCCACTCATCATATT
Organism: Paenibacillus sp. Y951; assembly: GCF_056786395.1. Taxonomy (NCBI): domain Bacteria; kingdom Bacillati; phylum Bacillota; class Bacilli; order Caryophanales; family Paenibacillaceae; genus Paenibacillus; species Paenibacillus sp. Y951. The sequence goes on from NZ_JBXCIY010000007.1 coordinate 23,899, forward strand.
AGATGACAGTGTCAGCGCTGTAGATTCAGTCACTGAGAATGAAATTTTACAGACGATTCAAGAAGAACGCCACGGTAAAACTACCATTATTATTGCGAACCGAATCAGTTCTTTGAAGCATGCAGATCTTATCATCGTTATGGAAGAAGGGCGAATCATTCAACGAGGCAAGCATGAAGAACTACTGGCGGAGCCAGGACAATACGCTACGCTTCATGCGATTCAAGAGGAGGGAAGTGCGCATGCCACATTCATCTAAACAGCGAGATAAGGAACATATTTCAAAGCAAGGCAAGAAGCCAAAGCAACAATATCGATCTGCCTTTCGGATTTTGGGTTCCTATGTGGTGCCTCATAGGTTCACATTTTTCTTGGTCGTGATCTGTACCATAATTGCTATTGCTTCGGAATTATTCCAACCTTACTTAGTTAAAATAGTGATCGATGATAATCTAATGTCAGGCAAGAATGAATGGGGCAGTATACTTGTCATCTGCTTAATCTACTTCGGATTGTCGATATCTGGGTTTATATTCACTTATTTGCAAAATAATTTATTACAGTTCGCAGGACAAAGCATTGTCGCGAAGATTAGAAAGCAATTGTTCGAACATATTACAAAGCTATCCATGTCTTATTTCGATAAAACGCCGAATGGTAGTCTGATCACACATGTATCAAGTGATACCGAAGCTGTGAACCAATTTTTTAGTCAAGTGTTGCACACATTGCTACGTGACGGTCTTACGTTGATTTTCATTTTAATTATGATGTTTCAGTTAGACGTAACTCTAGCAATGTATTGTCTAGTTTTGCTGCCGATCATTGCCATTATTGCGATTTCATTTCGTTCTTTTATGCGCAAAACGTATCAGATGGCACGCACACGACTATCCCGTCTGATTGCATTCGTAGCAGAAAACTTATCAGGAATGAACTTGATTCAAGTATTTCAACAACAGAAAGCACAGGCAGAGCAGTTCGAGGAACGAAATGACGCGTATTTCAAATCTAATATTCGTGAGATACGTACACATGTTGTTTTCAATAAAACTTTTGATCTTCTAAGTAACCTAAGTATCGCATTCGTGACATGGATGGGTGGTAATGCAGTCCTTGGCCAAACACTAGAATTTGGGGTTCTATATGCATTCATAACTTATATTCGCCAGTTCTTCCAGCCGATCAATGCGATTACCCAACAATGGAATACATTACAATCGACAACGGTTGCTGTGAATCGGATCTGGGGAGTGCTCGATCTGAAGCCAGATATCGCGGATCATCCGCATCCTAATCAAGTGGACATGGAATCGGTACAAGGTCGCATAGATTTCAACCATATCACTTTTGCGTATGGAAACGGTTCGCCGGTCTTCCGAGGACTTGATCTACATATCCGTCCAAGCGAGATGATTGGTATCGTTGGTACAACTGGAGCGGGTAAAAGTTCGCTTATGAGCCTGTTATGTAGGTTCTATGATGTGCAAGAAGGTAGTATCCACATTGACGGTATTGATATTCGAAGGATGCGACAAGCGCAGCTACACCGAATTGTCGGTCTAGTACAACAAGAGCCTTATTTGTACGCCGGAAGTATTATTGATAATGTGCGTATGTTCGACGAAACCATCTCTCGAGAAGCGGTAATAATGGCATGTGAATTCGTTGGTGCTCATCCAATGATACATCGAATGAGCGATGGTTACGATACGAAATTGTCAGAGCGGGGGAGTGGGTTGTCAGCAGGCGAACGGCAACTATTGTCATTTGCTCGTATCATTGTTTTCCGTCCAAAGATCCTTATTCTGGATGAAGCAACTGCAAACCTTGATTCACAGACCGAGCAACTTATTCAACATGCATTGCATGTTGTCTCTGAAGGTAGAACAACGATGGTTATCGCACATCGGTTATCGACAATTATGCATGCCGATCGGATTATCGTGATGCGTCATGGTGAGATCGTCGAGTCAGGTACACATACGGAGCTACTTGAAATTCAAGGTTTCTATGAGGAATTGTATCGTCATTCACAAAATGAAGCGAAGATACAGGAAATTAAGCCAGCATCTAAAGTTTTGATAGATGCAATTAGGTAGGGAACGTAGATCATAGATGTACAGTAGTTATCAAAGTAAATCCTTTCGTCATTTATTTGATGAAAGGATTTTTTCATCGAGAGATATAACCTATTTAATATACTGTAATGATGATTTGTAGTGAATCGATATGGAACATACGTTCTGAGTGGCTGGAAATGGCATTTTGCATTGAGCGAATATCGTTCATATGATGAAAATCATAAGAAAAACGGAATAATAAGATGTAATATTGAGTTTTTTTGGTGTAATATGTAAGTGATGCATTTAATGATGATTCAGAATTTATACGATCATGCGTTCTGTTATTTAAGTGGAATTATAACAATCTTACATCAAGTATCATGATTTAATCCAAAAGACCATTACACCGAATAAGGAATGTTAACATTACAATAAGTAGACTAGGGGGGTCAAATTGCAAAAATGTCAAAACTGTAATCTACGTTTCAGATGGAGTAAAATTTTCAAAGCGTTTTTAGGTTGGGTATATAAACCAATTAATTGTGATGATTGTGGTGCAAAGCATAAAATAACTATTTTAGGCAGGTTGATTGTTGTATCGCTTACTGTTTTGCCAACGTTACTTTTTGTTAATTACTTTTCACCTTTTAATAACCCTTTAACTACGATTGGTGTGGGACTCGCCATACTTAGTATTGGCTCTTTGCTTGTGCCGGTATTTGTTAGATTCAAAGTCGTTTGAACTCATTGAATATTTATCTTACCAATCATATCAGGTATAATAGGGATATAGTTTGATGGAGGTGTGGTATATGTCCATTCCTGAAAAAATCATAAAGGAAATTGACATGTTGAGTCAGCAAGAAAGACAAAAGGTACTCGATAAAATCAAGGAAAAATATATGTCCGCGGATGTTATTTTGCTAGGCGAAAATTATTCCTGGTGGGATAATGAGGAGGACGACATATACAATGAGTAGTAAAATGAAACAGGGTGATGTTTGGTTGGCAGATGTCCTTTTTATAGGAACTCGTCAAACTAAGCAGCGCCCTGTTATTATTGTTGGGAATGAGTTAGCATTGGATGTAGATGTCATTATTGCACCAGTAACAAGCCAAATGGCTAGAAATCAATTTGATGTTGTTTTGGAGTATTGGGAAGATGCAGGTTTATTAAAACCTTCTATTACACGTACTTCAAAAATCACTTCTATTCATGGATCTGAATTGAATCATCATCTTGGCAACCTACATAACGAAGATCTTGTACGGGTACTCAATATGTGCAAAAAGTTATTTTAGTAATTCAAGTTGTTGTTTTTAGTTCAGCAAAAGGGCTGACGAGCAGTTTAATACAATTATTCGGCTAATCTAACCGTATGTAGGGAAAAGGCTTCCTTTTCGTTGCTCAACTAAAATTACTAGACGGAGGATATACATGGTGAAAAAACTAAAAAGCAAGGCATTAGTTATTTCAATATTGATCGCTTGTTCTATTCTTCTTTTCTTGTAATGTGGGGGTGGTATGAAATCATAAATGCACCAATGGTACCATGAAATTCAATAACCAACTTTTTTACACAAACAGAGAACGATAGTTTAATACTACCAAAACAGTCTATTTTCAACTAAAAGGAAGGGTAGTAAGAGACGGAAATTGGAATTAATTATCTTCTTAGTGTATATAGTGTTGTATTAAGTACAGAATAATAAGCAACTGGAGGGGGAAGCTATATGAAATTACTTATGGCAGTCCTAATAATATTGTGTGCAGTAATACCGACCTACTATTACATCAAGCTCCGTGGATGGAAGAAGAAATTGTAAGAGAATTTATGTACTAACGGGTAACATTAGCTTGAAACAACACGAAGGTAAAAGGCTAAGAATAACTGTCGTTTACCATTCTGAACTGGAAATGTCAGCAATAAAACTGCTGCAGTTTAGAACTTTATTATCACGTCCAAGGCTTGTCGCTGTTTTTATTATCGGGGCGGGCCTAATACGTATTTTATTTTAGATTCAGTAGTTTAATGATACCAAGTTCGAAAATTTGATAATTAATATAATTAGAAATCGATGGATTACAGTGAAAGTTGCAAAATTGAGTAACCCAAATATACATACCGATATTATTTCAGTTTGATCCTTGATTCAGCATCTATATATCCACGATCCTAGAGTCATTAATTATACGTAATGCCGAAAGATTGGAATATAGTATAATTCAAAAAATATAGTCAGCGAAAGAGAATCACAAAAATCGTTGATTGGTTTTTTACAAAGTGAGATGAGACACAGAAATTTAATACATAGATAAAAAGGAATGTATAGTTAAATTAGTACTTAAAAGAGGTTCAATAAAACATCTGATACAACGGCAGCTATCGTGACAACGGGCGAAAAGAATGATGGTAAGCAATTGCAAAACTTGATTGAAAAAAGCATGGAAACGGGCATGGTGATTGACACTGTTATTGGAGATACCGCCTATTCCGAGAAAAATAATATCCAGTATGCGAATGAAAACGAATTGAAATTAATATATTAGCAAGTGTCAGCAATGCCCTTTCCAAGAAGGCTGTTATAAAGCTGGAGCCAAGACCAAAACCTATTCGGTCAGCATAAAATCAGCAGAACATAGCGGACAACAAGCTTTTCAAGAAAGTGAGTATTTCAAAGAAAAAGCAAAAGAACGCTATAAGATCGAAGCGAAAAATAGTGAACTGAAACACAGACACGGGTATGATGTAGCCGATACCTCAGGTCTATTAGGCATGCAAATGCAAGGCGAAGTAACCATATTCACTGTTAATCTAAAAAGAATTATAAAGTTAATGAAGTAAAAATAGGCTAACCTAGCACAGAAAAAAGGCTGTTTTCATCCCATTCGAATGAAATCAGCCTTTTTTTGGTTTGTACCATATTCATGAAATTAAAATCGTGGGATTTTCAGTGGCCTCTCAGTAGACTATAGTGTGCTTTTCTGCACTGTCTACTGAAAGGGGATAATTTCATTCTTGGCAGCTTTGCTTTAATGAGTTAGCTATTCTTCAAAAGAAGATTTGAATCTCTTCCGGTCTGTTTTAACTTCATTTTTAACGGCCTTCTGGTAATTTTTATATTCCGTCGATGATACGATCTCTTCCTTGCTAGTGGCAAGGAGGATGATACTTGAGTTGGGTCCAGATACTAGTAGACTTCCATCAGGTTGAGTATAACCGGCGATGATATGATATTTATCGACTTCAAGGAGCTTGTCGTTCTCAAACACCACAACAGATTTCCGATCCTGGGTAATTCCACCATTTTTCAGAATTTCAAACTCGGTGTTCTTTTTAAGTTTGCCTTTAATGTTGTCGATTACCGTGATTGAATATTTGGTATAGGGATCCTTTATTTCCTTTGTTCCAGACTCTGTTTCGATGGTAACGGGGTTTTTGTATATCGTCTCCACTTCGGAATTGACTTTAGCGACAAAGATGTAATCAGCATCTCCGATTATTTCATTAATGTTTTCTACATTAATGCTGTACGATCCCTGTAGAGTCTCGATCGGCAGTTGACTCTTGTCAATTATACTTGGATTGCTCGAGCATGCACCGAGGACCAGAGTGGTCGCAAGGACAATCCCTGTTAATGTTCTCTTCATAATAACACTCCCCTTCTCTTTAATAATTGCTGTAAGCGGCGTCGTACGATGTTTTATCCGTTGAAGATAAGCTTGTAATTGAGAGTTTCCCTTGTTGCATAATATCCGAAGATCCTGAAGTGTGGTCGAGTCCCAGGGCGTGGCCAAACTCGTGTGTTGTCGTCTTGGCGCGCTGAGCTGTCGTCATGCCGGAATAGTGATAATCGTTAAACTTAATAGTACCGGCAGAGCTTGTTACACCCATAGTAGTAGATACTTCATTGAAATCACTGAGATAAACATCTTCAATGATAAAAATGGTGTCAGGTCTAATTACACCAGACTTATATCCATTCCAAGTGCTTACGGCAGTGCTAACGCTAGTGGTGTATTGCGTGTTACCGTCATAATCCAGATTTTTTCCGCTGTCAACAAGATCCCATCCGAGAAGTGCAGCGTTGGCAGAGGGGGGGGTTGCAATCAATGCAATAGTGAGTGCAATGGATCCTAAGATTGCGCTGGTCATTTTATTAAGTGACATATTCCTATTCCTCCTTTTTTTGTAAGCTTCACCAATATACTATTATCTACCATATTAGTCGATATTTAATATTTTTAGTATATTGGGATATTCATTGAAAATTTAGGTAATTATATAAATAGACGATGTTTGAAAGCAAAATGTTGCAGATGGCATCAGATTCCGAAGAAACACTCAAATTCCTGTAATATTTTATCTGGTAATGATTATTTACATGTATCTTTACTGGATGATTTTTATCAAGCACGTCATTCAGCTAATTGGTAACAACTGTGTAAAGTATAACGTAACATGATCGCAAATTTCGAAGAAGGCGTTGAGATTCTCGTATTTCGGCAAAGGGTTAATCGATAAGATGGACTCACGCACAAAGTTTGTTCATATCGTGAAAGATGGAGAAGAAACTAAAGTGACATTTTTAGATATTATGAGAGTTGAAGGGGCTGTGTAGATGCTGAGCGGGGCAACTGAACGATTATTTTAGCGTTTTTAAGGATTGATAAGGTATTTTTCATAAAAAGAATAGAACGGCACTGGCGAACTCAGATGGTCGAATATGAGCAAGGCAGAGGGAAGTTATTGATAAACTCAGAAAGGAATCTTCATTCTCTTTGTAAACTCTTTGTAAAATTATTATTCATCAATCCTAAGCGAAGGAAATAACTTTATACCTGGTACCAATTTAACCATTGACCTGCTAAGTGATAGGGAAAAACTCATAACATTGTTAATAGGGATGTTACGTGATTTCTGTCGTAATTAACAGAAAGGTCAAATACCTGTCGAACATGTTACGTAATTCCTGTCGTTAGAGGTATAGCGACAACAGCCTGTGTGCATAAAAATTAGGGAAGCACACAGGTTGTTGTCGCAAAAACGTATGCAGATAGGTTAATGTCGCAGATGCCATAATGTTCTTGTCGTAAGACAATTCGAAAATCCTTGTAATGACGGTAATTACTACAGACATTTACACAAAACTCGTATTTTGTACATATGTTTATAAGTAGATGTTAACCCTCTATATTATCTATATTATCTATATTATCTATATTATTGGATTTGTATAAGATGTACTTTAATAATATTGCGTCTAAATATTATGTTCCCCTACATTTCAATGAAAAATAACTTGTTGTCTAATGACACAAAAGTATCCTCAATGATGACTCAACGACACCCCATTTGTCTATTTGACACAATAGTCCCAACCCAGAGTTGATTTGAAAACCGGACGATAGGTAATCTAGGTTATGTATCTAACATATCCCAATCATCCTCAAGTACCCAACGTAATGCAGAAAGCTTGCCGTTAATCATTCCCCACTCAAAGTCATTCCAAGGGCCAAGGTTTTCTATGCAAATTCGTTCTTCGACCCTAGCTGCAGCTCTAAGAGCACCTTCCCATACATTACATTGAAACGGTTATACCATACCTTAGTAACAAGCTCATCAATAACTTCAATGATTTCCGTCAGTCTTCTCGGTTTCTCTGACCAATTATGCTCAATCATTAAGTCATCAAATTGTTCTGGTTAGATGTGCTGAAGTGCTTCACTAAGTGTTATAAATAATGCGATTTGGTAAGTAAGAAACACGAATCAATATCAGGGTGAGACATTTTTTTTGCTAACATTCTAGTGGCTAAAATCATAAGTGTTATGCGAAATAAAGGCGAACTGATTCCCGGCTACTTCGTCTCCTTCAATAGTATCCTTATAAACCTCAATAAGAATCGCATCGTCTATTCCATTACGTTATCTATGAAAGGGAGCGAGTTTGTCGATAGCTCGTTGTGCTGCACGGAGCTTCACTGCATCTGTAATTTCAATAATTGAAGATCTCGCGAATAATTTATCAATCCGGCTAATTGTTTCAACAGCAGCCCCTCCCAACATTCGAAGAAGGTGATCAACATCGTTTAGCTGCGCTATTACATTGTTTTTTTGTTGTGGATCACCGAATTTCTCCATGATCTCCTTCACTCGTTTTTAAGTACTGGAAAGACTACGGGTGCTCTGCTCAATAATACGATCTTTATTTCGAGCAAATTCATCAATAACAATTGAGAATTAATTCTATAAGTCCCTGATCAATTAGGTCTTCAAGAGCAGCCAATATCGCCTGTTGATGGTAATCCTTCGCGAGATCAAGCCAAACACAAGTATCAATAAGAATTTTATACAAAAATCACGCGTCCTTTTAAATGGCAAAGACCTAACTTCAAAATTATTAGTTCTCGAATAACTTTTCCTTTTATCTAATGTAACGCTGTTAGCACGTAGCGATCTATAATATCTCGCGGGTCCTTGAAGCGCTTGAGATGTTTAGTTTGAAATACGACTACAATCCGCTGTTCAGGGATTACTCTAATTAATGAACCGCCAGCACCGGATGCAAAAAAACCGTCCTTGTCAATCCACCACAAGAAGCCGTAATTGCCCAGTTGAGGACTTGTCGATGCAGCAATCCATTCTTGGGGAATGAATTGCTGGCCTCCCCATACTCCCTTCTGTAAATAAAGCTGGCCAATTGTCGCCATATCTCGTGCAGTTAATCTTAAAACACCAATGCCAAGCCTTTGAGGATCTTCTGCTTCCCAGTGCGGAATATTTAGACCAAGAGGTTTGAATAACCACTCCTCTGCCAATTCTCCTATTGTAGTTTTGGTCGCTCGACTCAAACAAGCTGCTAGTAATAGAGAATCTGTATTTTTGTAGTTAACTTGCAATCCCGTACCATCCCGTACAGGTAACTTTAGGCTAAATTCAACCCAATTACGACTATGTGTCGTACGCTGCCATATAGGCTGGGAGTCTCCAGCTAAACGTGGATAATAGAAACCTGAACTCATGGTAAGCAAATGCCTCAGATTCAAGTTTGGTACGTTTGGATCGACATCATGTGCATCCATTTCCGGAAAAAAGTCCAAAACAGTTTGATCAAGGCTGTAAAATATTCCTTTATTAAGTGCGATTCCAATCAATGCGGATAAGATGCTTTTATTAACCGACATAACTGGAAACGCATCATCCGGGCCGTTGTTCCGATAATATCGCTCATACACAATAGATCCGTCTCGCACGATTAACATACTCAAGACATTAGGGAATTTAACGAATATCTCGCGATCTGCAAGTGCCAATTGCGTTGCATCGATTCCTCCTTCTTCGGGAGTTGAAATCGTCCAGGACATTAATGCCTACCCCCTCTAAAATAGGAACCGATAATAGAATCCGGTTGTAATGCAAGAATTTCAGGAGTACCTTCCGCAATTACCAACCCACCTGCGTCTCCACCACCTGGTCCCATCTCAATAAGCCAATCGCATTCCGACAAAACCGACAAGTCGTGTTCAATAACCAGTACCGTATTGCCAAGTTCAACAAGGCTTCTCAATACTTCCATAAGTCGCTCCACGTCCACACAACTTAGTCCAGTAGTTGGTTCGTCCAATATATATAGAATACTGCCTGTTTGGCTGCGTCCTAGCTCCTTGGCCAATTTAATGCGTTGAGCTTCCCCGCCGCTAATTGTCGTAGAGGATTGGCCTAACTTCAAATACCCCATACCTACCTTTTCCAATAGCCGAAGTGGTCCATAGATACCAGCATCATCATGGAAAAAATCCGCAGCTTCCGTTACAGACAATTCTAAAATATCTGCTATGTTGTGACCGCTAACGGTGATAGCTAGTACTTCCGGACAGTAGCGAGTTCCATTGCAAACAGGGCACGGCCATACAAAAGTATATCCCCGTGTCTCTTTCTTGATCGTCCCATCTCCCCTACATTCCGAGCATCCGCCAGTTGAATTAAAAGAAAAATCCCCGGCGGTTAGCCCCAATTTTTTTGCTTCATTCTGTCTGGCAAATAGTGTTCGAATTCTGTCCCAAATACCTATATAACTGGCAGGAGTAGATGTCTTAGATCTTCCGATAGACGATTGAGTGATGAAGGATACCCCGTTCAACAAACTAGAGCCTTCAATCACACATTTTGATTCGATTGCGATCACTTGTTCTTCTTCCACATCTGTTTCCTGATCAATATCATCATTGTCAGAGCTAAAAGTTGTAGCCAGCAAAGGAGTTAACGTTGAGGAGATAAGCGAGCTTTTGCCGCTGCCTGAAACACCAGCTACCCCAACCATGATACCCAAGGGAAAGGATACATCAACGTCTTTTAAATTATGGGTTGTGGCGTGTTTAATTGTCAGCCTCGGTACTGCATCTGTAAAAGTAAAAGCTTGTCGTTCCCTATGAAATCCTTCGTGCGACACTTCGTCGCCACGCTTAAGAAAAGGGGATATTATAGAGTCCGTACAATTCAAATAACCTTCGTAATTTCCTTGGTAGACAATGCTTCCCCCATTTTCTCCAGCACCAGGTCCAATTTCAATTATCCAGTCCGCAGACCGAATAACGCCAAGATCATGTTCGACTACGATGACACTGTTCCCTTGCGTTTGTAATTCTTGTAGCCTATTAATAAGCCGATTTTTTTCACTTTCATGTAAACCGACGGTAGGCTCATCGAAGACATAAATAAGTCCTTCCAGTTCTGATTCTAGATGTGCAGCGAGGAATAATCTCTGCAGTTCCCCGCCGCTTAAAGTCGGCATCCGCCGATACAGTGAAAGATGAGACAGACCCACATCACATAAATGATTGATTTGCATCTGAATTCGCTTAAGAACGCCTTGGAGAGAGGGTTCAACATTGAGTATGCTATCGGATACATCATTCCAGAAATACGCTTGTTCCTTTAATGTTTTCTCGGCGAGCGCACTGATATGTAATCCTTCTATGGTCACATTCTGAGCCTCTTGCCCAATTCTAGAGCCGTGACAGGTAGGACAAACAGAAGAAACAGTCCCCTCTGCCCCAATGCTGATTCTATGTAAAAAAGGCATCAATCCCTCAAACCCAACAGATAAATCCCCATTTAAATATGCGGCTTGGGCTTTATCAGAAATGTTGAAGAATGACCCGATTGGATCGAAATCGTAAGCCTTCGCAAGTCGTTTCACTCCATCTTTCAACTTACCAGGTGTGCCGTGTAAAACAGACCTTCTATCGAAATTCCGTTCACTCAGAGCTTGTTCTACCGATATGATTGACACTTGTCCTGTGCCGAAACATCTCAAACACATTCCAAAAGGGGAGTTGAAATTGAAATTCTCTGCGGGTAATGGTTCTGTAGTTAAACCACAATCATAACAGGTCCGTTGCTCATTAGTCTCTCCACCGCAATTACAGTGATAACTTCCTGCCATGGAATACACAATTTGCATAAGACCAAGCAAGCGTGTACGTGTTCCTACTAGACTTCGAGGATTGGACTGCCGAATTATTCGCTGTTCGACTGCTACGGTAGGTACTAAACCCGTTAATTCGTCAAAACAGTCCACTTCCGAAAACTGAGATGAACCGACTGCACGATCGTACCTCCGTCTACCTTCCTGGTAGATGAGATCAAACGCCAGCGTCGACTTACCTGAACCACTTACGCCAGTTATGACGACGAACTTTCCTTTTGGAATATCAATAGAGAGGGATTTTAAATTATGTAGCTTTGCACCACGGATACTAATGGGATTCATAAACTTCTCCCTTTCTTCAATCTCATTGATTAAAATTCACATGACAAGCCACTGATAAGTCCAGTAAATTCTGGGAGTTAATTGGGTGTTGTTTTGTGTCATTGGACATTATAAGATGTACGGACATTTTATATTTTTTACTTATGAGTAAAAACATAACTATGCTTATCCACTCTATTTTTTTGTTTAACAAGTTCAATATTGGAACAAAATAAGATATGGTAAAAGCACATCTTCAATATCATTTCTATATTTATTCTTGGATACAATGAGTAGTAGACTTAGCCTTGCAGGGTTGGAACGTGAATCAACTCCTAAGTAAATGCATCCCCGTGACCAAGGAGCGTAGCGACGATGCGTTAATGCTGTGTTATACGAAGTAATCACTCTTCCTGAGTTACCAGAGAATGTTCTTCTATCTTAACAACCACTTCATTCATAGTATAATGTACAAACCATCTACCTAACTCAGTCAAATGATACTCTTTATCATCATCAAATGCAGAAGTCATGATACGACTTGGATTATTTGTCTTTGTCTTTCTTTGTTTTTAAAAATGCCCGTAAGCATCTTTTTCCCTGTATTGTCTAATAATATAGCCTGTACTTAACTCATGCATAATTAATTTAAATAAATCAGCTTCTGCAGAGTCCTCTCTGACTTTTTCTCCATGAATATTCATCCACATTTCAAATCTTGTAGATCCAGGCTCTTGATGGATCTCCCTTATAACTCTATAATGCGCCTCACTATATGTATCAATCCATCTAATAAAACATTTTAATAATATAATCACTACAAAGTTGGTTTTCTGCTGCAGCGTTAACTAGTAGATTTCGTATTAGATTTCTCTTTTCTTCACTATCCGTTGCACTCCACTCCCTGAAACACTTCTTTACTAAGGATAAATACTCCGGGCTTTCAATTCTCTTCTTTATGTTTTCATTTGTATGATTGATTTTGATCATGACTTCAGCTAAAGTATGACCGATACTATTAATTTCTTCCTCTTGAAGTAGCAACCAAGATTTCAAAAGTTTCTGAAACTTTGTTTCTTCAAATTCTGACCATGCAGTACCAGTAGCACCAATCAAACTACCTGCAATAGGAATTCCTCCCAAAGCTGATAGTACTACTTTGGCTACACTTGGACCTATTCCAACATCACTAGAATCTAATAATTCATTTTTGTTTTTTTGTTTTCATCAACTATCATTGAAAATCTCCTTTAATAGATTGTGATTATTTCGTATAACTCTTTAATCTCTGTATGATTATTAGCTTTTGAATATTATGATTGTATTTAGTTTTATTAATATCTTAGTTGTATTTTGTTGCGAGGAAGTATGAAAATGCGAACACTTGAAGGAATACATGCAATCGAGTTTGACGACTAGTAACCTCGTACTTCCTAGAATATCTCGCCGCTCTAATACTCATACCAGTATCATTTCATCAAAGGTTCTTGCTAAATAGAGCTAGCCACTGCTTACTATGACAATCCTAAAATCTTCCCAGAATTTTATGTTTCAATATATCCAAATTCATACCATAAGGTAGTTGAAGCCAAATCTCTATTCAGACATTTCCTTAGTACAATAAATAGTGTTATTCGATCAAGTAATATCCAATACCTCCTTTTTTTAGAATTTGTAACACAGAACATCAGCATCAATCGAATCCTATTTCACAGAAAATTACTGGTACTAGCTAAATGTACTAAGTTTCTATCAGAACAACATAAAGTTCTATATTAATATGGTAACAATTTTCAAATAAACAAAAAAAGTATAATCAGGATTACTGTAAACAGGTATTCTAACGTATTTTTCAGATAGCGAAATATCTTAACAATTCTAATCAATGCAGCTAACCATGTGAAATCTAAAGCATCTTAAATCTATTAAAATCAATTTACAGAAAATACTGGAAAATAACTAATTGATTCTTCATTAAATTAAATCGGCTAACCATACAAGTTCTTGTCCTGGGCAAAAGTCAAGAACTTGTATGGTTAAATAAAAAAAGCCTTGCTATGCAAGACTTCGTATCCATATATGTTGTTGTCCTCCGACAACAGATGTCATCAACCTCCTGGTCTGTCTCTCTACTAGTAATTTAACATCTGCGATAATCGTGTTAATTTTAATTTTAGCAATTGCGGATTGGGACAACAACTTTAGCTGCTCAATCAGTTCTTCTACATTCATTTCCATGCTATACATTCTCCATATTCACGTTACTTAATTCCAGCTTCTAGTTGTAGGATATAATCATTGGCAAACGTACTCCAAAATTCCGCTTACTCTATCTCGTTTTGAAAAGAATTTATTGTCTATTGATTGAACTGATTAAAATTTGTAGTTATTAGCTTAACGGATCAGATTTTATAATACTATAATATACATCATCTCTTGTTTCTCTATTAGCATTCTCATAATTACTTCTAAACATACCTTCTCTAATAGCTCTTAATTTTAATGCAGCCTTCTGGGAACGAATATTTTCGGTATCGCATCCACTTTAGCATGTGCACATGAATTCCTGTTTTAGAAGACTCGATTATGGCCAGTGCTTACTATTTCTTTTAATGATTATTGATATTTTATCAATAGTTAACCTAGGGACAGTAGACCCGTAGCGTGAATTGGGTATTAGAGAGTGTTCATGACTTCTTCGAAAATATTTGATTACTTTTTGTTGTATCATATTCATTGAATCGGCTAGAATGTATTACTATGTACGAGTTATTATAGAATGGTACCCAGGTTTTCCAAACGGCTTCTAAATCAGTAATCAATATTTTTCGGTTGTAGTGACTATCGACGCAGTTAATCGTGTGCTTTAATGAGTCTGCTAAATATATATAGTTTTCATCATAACCTATGGCTGGAACAAAGTGTAAATACCTTTTGTTTGGAAAAACCCTAATAAGTAAAATAACTGGTGTCCCTTGAGTTAATTGTTTTTTTAGTGTATCTATATTCCCATAATAAAAAGAGACATCCAACCCAAATTCCTTAAAAAAAACGATTATACCTTTAGGGCTAACTGTTCCATTAAATAATTTTCGAGGGTATTTTTTATATAGTTCATTACCCTTAGCTTCTTCTCCAAGATGTCTCAAAATATATGCACTTGAAAATGCAGCACATTCATTATTATTCTGAATATCCATTATATTCAAAGTTTGAATAATATATGAACTTGGTAAATCATTAGTTACTATTGAATCTCTTTTAGGAAATATATAATAATATGAAATAACTGCGATAATAATTAGTACAACTAACAATAAAGTTATATTCACCATTGTTCCCTCCTACTAGCTACTTTTGTAAATACAGACTTATCTCTTAGGAAGGTTTAGTATAAAATATTTCTATGAATATTCTTACTAAGACCATTCTAAGTTTTCCTAGAATTATTGTGATTCTATATATCCAATGACATGCAATAAGGTATCTGTATTGCTAAATCTCAATACAGTCATATTTTAAGTACAATTATACTATTGTTCGAAATAACTATATAATATATTATTATACAATTTTTAACACATTCATAGCAACAACCAACTTCTATATTTAATACATTTCTACTATTCAAAACTTTAAGAAGAGTATACACGATTATGGTAAACAGTTATTTCAACGCATTCTGAAGATAACGAAATATCGTATCAAATCTAATCTAAGTAGCTAGCCATTTGGTTAACTAAATCTCTTTTAATCGCTTAAAATCAATTCTCAGAAAATGTTGGAAATTATTGTACTGACTTTTATTTAGACCAAATCGGTTAACTATATATGTTCTTATCCATTTTCGACTAACCAGACAAGTTCTTGTCCTTAGCAAAAGGCAAGAACTTGTCTGTTAAATAAAGATACCTTGCTATGCAAGACGCTCCACTCTCTTATTGTTTCATAAATCAAATCCTATATAAAATTTGATATCACATTTCTCAATTGCCAAAACGTACCAAATGACTGATAATTATACCTGTACATAATACTTCTTTTGTAGGAGGTTAAGAAATGAATTATGAGATTATTGAAAAAGGTTCATTTTCCATGCTTCAAGTAAATCTAGATCCTGGAGAACGTATGAAAGCGGAATACGGAGCAATGGTATCAATGTCTGCAGCTCTAGAATTAACAGGTTCAGCAGATGGTGGTGTACTAAAGGGTCTTGGTAGAATGTTAAGTGGCGAAAGTTTTTTCTTTCAAGAGTTGAAAGCAGACCGTCTATCGGGACAAGTGTTGCTTGCTCCCAAGATTTTAGGAGATATTACAGCAATTGAGTTGGATGGCAGCACGACACTATTTGTGCAAAAAGACGGGTTCCTAGCAGGTACTGATGGTATTCAAGTCAATACGAAGATGCAAAATCTTGCTAAAGGTTTATTTTCTGGGGAAGGCTTTTTCATTGTTGAAATAAGTGGCAGAGGTACTGTGTTTATCTCCTCTTTCGGTGCTATTCGTAAATTAGAACTCACTCCTGATCAGGATATCATAGTCGATAATGGACATTTGGTGGCATGGCCTAGTACGATTCAATATACTATAGAAAAAGCTTCAAAGGGATGGATTTCCAGCATGAAAAGTGGCGAAAATCTTGTCTGCCGCTTTACAGGACACGGAACAATATATATACAAAGTCGAAATCCAAGAAGCTTTGGTGACTGGATTCAACGTTTTATTCCAGTTAAAAGCAACTCCTAATAATTTATCTCTAATTAACATGATGTGTTTTTATTCAAAGCTCAAAGTATAAATAGGTAGAAAGCTCATTGTTCCTAAATATCATCAAATTTGTACCTTCAGTAATAATAAAATTGGCATTGCTCCAAAGCATGCCAATTTTATTTTTGATTTAATATTTTTTGAAGTTGTTTTCATATAGATTCATCCATCTTTTAACTAAAGACAAACATGACTCTTTAACTATAATATTCTGCAATATAATATAAATATTTACATCATATACACTTATCGTCTAACGCAGTGATAAAATATACATAAGCTGATAGGTATTTGTATTTAAAAGGATGGTGAAATAAACATGCCTGACTGGTCCTATCATCCACTTAAGTTCCTCTTATTAGATAAGATGCGTGCGGAGAATAGTCGTTCTTTTATTCATAAAAGTATGAGTATGATTGCTTCATTACCATTAGGTAAACAGCTTATCTATTTTCTTGGTCACACTAAACCGCCTAGAGAACTTGCTCAGATCATAAATAGTACGCTGTTCTCTGCTCCTATAGGTTTAAGTGGTTCAATAGATCCGTTGCTACAAGGTACTAAAGCTTTTCAGTATTTAGGCTTTGGTTTTTTAGAAATTGGACCTATAATAGAATTTCATTTAGAGGAATCTAGCCCTCCAATAATAAAGCAAAATAAGATTTATTTTTCTAATCGTCCTGAAAAAATTACTTTACAACATGCTCATGACCATATTACGACAACAAAGCTTTCAATACCTTTAATCGCTACCCTTGATAACTCAGTTACACAGGAACAGGCTAATAACATAATTTCTAGGCTAGAGAAGCAAGTCAAAGCATTTGTATTGCCCGCATCTATTCATTGGGATAATGCACCAAAGACATCTAAACCTATTTATTTATCTTTCAATGCTAATGAGTATACTAAAGATTTAGTAACGTCCCATGCTCTTTACAAACAAATAAAAGGTATTGTCCTTACAGCCTCATTAATCGTGGAAAATGAGTATATAACAGAAGCGATAGATGCTGAGTGTCAGTTATCTAATGTTATTTCAACTATCCGGTCCAATAAATCATTTAATCACTTGTATCTTATTAGCTCTGGAGGAATTAATGAGCCTCTCAATGCACTTCAGTTAAGGAAAGCTGGTGCTGATTTAATGCTATTGTCTGGGGGCATTGTGACATCAGGTCCTGGTTTGATAAAGCGGAGCTATGAGATTTTAATGCATGAATCTAATACAAAAATTGAAACAATCAAAATTAAGTGGACGATATTGTTTAGTCTTTGTATAGGTATTGCTGGCATATTAGCGTTTATCTTTTCATTAGCAGGTGCAATACTACCTTATGGGGATTTCGTGAAGGTCGAAAATGGCTATGGAATACGTTTGCTATAGGAGCACTCCCAGCCTTTATTACAGGCATAGGAACACATATTTATATCGGCTATACAACCTTTATTCACTTACTCCCTGTTTATGTTTTAGTGCTAATGTATTTACTTGGTCTAGCATACTCATATTCCTATCTAAAAAAAACATCTTAAATTGTGAGGTCATATCTATAACAGTTTAGATCGCTTAAAATTGGTTGTCAGAAAATACTGGAAAAATTTTTTTAACATTCACTCGGCTAACTGTATATGTTCTTGTCCAGTTTCGGCTAACCATACAAGTTCTTGTCCTGAGCAAAGGACAAGAACTTGTATGGTTAAATAAAAAAAGCCTTGCTATACAAGACTATTTATCTATATATGTTGTTGTCCTCTGACATGTTTATGTCACAATCAAAATGTTTAAATTTCAACGTTTTTTTCGAGGACAAGAACTTATATGGTTAACCGAATCCTCCCTTCATTCATCATATAACAACCGCTCATCTTCGACATTCTGAAGATCAGCCATTGTTATATTCTACATATCTTAATGAAATAACCTAGCGTATTTCATTGGCATTTCTGAAGTTACATTCAATTTTATTTTACATTAACATAAATTTTACTTTTCAAATGTTGCATTCCATGTCTCACCGCGATCAGTAGTCTCCCATTTCATACTTCCGATTGAAACTTGCATTGTACTTGAGTATTGAAATTCCCATTCTAGAACTCCAGATATATATACCCGAGGTTCACCGATGTACAATACCTTGTTAAAGGTCCTTTTAAATCGACATCTTCAATAATCATTTTAAATAGTAATACTTTTCGAAAATGGAATGAGTTTTTATCCACTAAAGTTATTTTTACGTCCTTTCCAATTGCATGACCAGACTCTTTTATTAGGCCATTTATCAAATTGATTCCTGCGAAGCCTCCACCCAATACAACAATCTGTTTTGTTTTTTATGCCTCATTTACCTTAAAACGATATAACCACAACATTTGTAACATTTTTAGAGAGTTATTATATTTGTCTTAATAAATGAAATTTTATTAAGACGTGATTCCCCAACTTGTCGCGATCGCTTCTGTCACTGTGCTTGCGACTTTCGCCCCTTGTTTCATGAGTGGATCGGCTTTGTTTGCCGACCGATTCCACACGGTTGTCTGGTGTCCTTTCTTTATGAACGTTTCGGCAAGTGCGGAACCCATCATGCCCAAGCCAATAACGCTCACTGATGGTTGGTTTTTGTTCCCATTTTGATTCATTTGAATATCTCATCTCCTTTCTCCTCTATCTTAAAAGGTTGACACTGTGTCAAAATCAACATTTTTTTGTCGCTCGATATCTTGTAATGGCTATGAAGGAGGAGCTTTAAGGTTGGCTCCTGTCGGGGAGCTATCCGCTTCTGTATTCAATGGAAACAGACCCCTTCAATAAGAAAGAGTTCTGCAATGACACTTGATCCAGCGTCCGTGAGACTACGTACTTAACAAGATGTAGCCAGCAAACATTTGTCGGCTGCTTCTTTTAATTATAAAGAGTTGATTGGTTGTTATCATTCATGTACTGATACTGCTCGCCATAATGGTAAGCAATGAACTGTACAACCTCTTCCCACCGCAATATGCCTCGTACCTTTACCTCTGCTACATCCATTCCGCTTTCTCGGTCTAAAACCCGCCCCAAGACGGGGGCTACCAATTCAGTTTTGCCTTATACTTGTAAAAGTACCTCCTGGTAATAAATTGAATTCGAAAGGCGGAACATCCATGGAAAAAAACAGTTCTAATACTCAATCGAAAGTTATAAGTAGAGCGTTATCTAGGCTTCCTCTATTGCGCGTGACCTCCCTTCATGCAGGTTGGAAGGGAGCTATTCTCGTGTTATCTTTTGTTACGATATGCTTAGTATTTGTGCAAGCATACTATTATCTTGGGTCGCGGGGCAGCATAATGGACTACTTCGCTGGGACTGTCCTGTCCGTTGTTGCAATTTTAATGATAACGGGTATCATTGCGGGATTATTGCATTGGGCGAAAAAAATGCCTTCCCGATACATATGGTTCATGCTTGCCTCATTTTGTTTACTACTGATAAGTTTTTTGGGAGCGGTTCAGCTAGCGTTACTTGTTACGTTCTCCATCATCCTTTCTTCTTCGTTATTTGGAGCCTTGCTTTATTTCTTTATCAAGGGAGGCTACCGCAAGGCTACAACATGGGTGAAAGTAACGGTAGGCACAAGCTCTGCTGCAGTCTTTATTTTTATTTGCGTGCTGGGATACTGGATTACCAGCAACGGTCAAGCGCAATTAGAGATACCTCACCCTCTGCAAAAGACTAAGACAGCGGAGCAATACCAAACGACGATGGTTAATCCTGCAGAAATCGGGGCATTCCGCGTAAACTCCATAACCTATGCTAGCGAATCAACTTATCGCCACGACCTTGACGTTGAAGGGCGACTGATAACACAGTCCGTCGACGGATCGGCTTTTGTCGGCAACTGGAGTTCCCGGCGCACAAACACTTTCGGGTTTGGATCTGAAGCCATGCCTTTAAATGGTACGGTTTGGTATCCTGAAGGAGATGGTCCCTTCCCACTCATTCTAATCGTTCACGGTAACCATATGGCGACCGATTTTTCCGACCCAGGGTATGCCTATTTGGGCAAATTGCTGGCAAGTCGCGGATATATTTTGGCTTCCATCGATGAGAACTTCCTGAATAGTTCGCCTTACGATGACCTTTTCGTTATAGATGTTTTAAAAGATGAGAATCGTGCGAGAGGTTGGTTAATGCTGGAGCATTTGAAGACGTGGGACACATGGAACACCACGGAAGGAAATCCGTTCTATGGCAAAGTAGACATGCAGCATATTGCGTTGATTGGACATTCACGGGGAGGCGAAGCCATAACTGTGGCTGCAACTTATAATGAGTTAACGGCTTACCCTGAGGACGCCAACATCAAGTTTGATTACGACTTCAACATTCGTTCCCTCATCTCGATTGCAGGAACCGACATGCAATATAAACCGAGCGGGCAGCCCATTGAACTGCACAATATCAACTATTTGGCCCTGCACGGCTCCCACGATATGGATGTTTCTTCTTTTGCCGGAGCCAATCAATACTATCGTACGCAATTTACGGAGAACAGCGATTTTTTTAAATCGCAGGTATATATCTATGGGGCAAATCACGGACAGTTCAACACAGCATGGGGTAGACACGATGCTGTAGGCATTGGCAATCTTCTGTTGAACAACACCGAACTTCTGCCTGGTGAAGAACAATCCCGTGCGGCAGAAGTTCTAATCTCAGCGTTTTTAGAAGCTACACTCAAGGGGAATGACCAGTACCGTATGATGTTCGAAGACTTGGGATACGCCAGAGAATGGCTCCCTGAAACGATGTATATCAGTAATTATTGGGATGCGAACACAACCTTGATCAGTAACTATGAAGAGGATAACGATCCGGGGACAACGACATTGCCTGGTGGACGACTGGAAGGCGAGTCTCTTAAAGTCTGGAAGGAAGGCAAGGTGCAAATGGAATTTAAAGATGACCAGTACAGCGCGGTTTCATTGGAATGGGATCATGCAGTTGCTCCATCAACTCCTATATACGAGGTCATATTGCCTGAGTCCGGGATCGAAACGTCCGAAGAAAGTACCATCTTATTTTCCATTGCAAATAATGATGCGGGTGGTAAGATAGAGGAAACGAATGCATTGGTGGACTTAACCATAGCTATAGAAGATGAGAGTGGAAATGTCAGTCGATTACCGCTTAGTCATGTCTCTCCACTTCTACCCATGTTTGAAGGAGTTCTTGCCAAACGGCCGCTTGGTTTCCTTCGAACGATCAAGGAACCGGTTTTTCAGAATTTTTCCTTCGAAATGGCTGACTTTATAGATGCTAATTCCAATCTTATGCCTCAGCGGATCAGGAAAATCAGCTTTATATTTGATCAAACCACACAGGGCAGCATCTTGATAAAAGACTTTGGTATTCGTAGTGACAAGTTCTAACAGTTTATGAAAATAAAATCATATTCTAACTCTTATTCGCTTAAAAGCCAATTTAAATCGACGCGTGACGGTTTCATTGGGTAGTCGATCTTAGCGGCATGACTATTGATTTGGCTCTCATTTTCGCTATGATCTTCGGATTCAACTCTTTCCTCTCGATGCCCTCAAATATTGGAGCTAGTCAAAAGAACCTTCCTCCCTCCGTTATTTGGTGGGTTGAAGGTTCTTATTTAATTGGCTCGACAGATAAATGCTGTGTTACCTGCGTCTGGCGATCCAAAGCATCCATTCGATGTTCAAGTAAGTGATGAAGTCGGTATCGGGCACCTTCCATTCATTTTTTTTTTCATTTGAGGTAACACCAAACTACCATAACTGCTGCGACATTCAATGTGCGGTTGTTGATAAAAATCCCATACCGCTAAAACGAGTTGATATATACTGTCCTGATTGAATTTCACAATGCCTGAAGTACGGTTATTAATAGAAGCAGAGGCGAAGTTCCCCTTAATGATGTCTCAAACTCAATTGCTTTTAAACAAGCCCTCCAATCAGCTAAAAAAGCGTTGAGTTCACTTTCTCTCTAGAGAATAAAAATTGTAGATATCAAAAGCCATCATTCAAATGAATGATGGCTTTACCACCTATACGTTAAAAAACACTTCTTTTTTGGAGGAGATTTTGAATGAGGTTGGCCAAGATATTTATTTGTACTTCCCCCATTATACATTGTAAAACTGTACCACACATAAATTTCCGAAAGCAGGGAATTAAATTGTGCACTTATTGGAATTGGCTAACGATATATGTTCTTGTCCATTTTCGGCTAACTATACAAGTTCTTGTCCTGAGTAGAAGACAAGAACTTGTATGGTTAAATAAAATAAGCCTTGCTATGCAAGACTTCTTATCCATATATGTTGTTGTCCTCCGACATATTTGGTGTATCACACTATATTATTGATTGTTTACACAAATCTTTTGAATTATTCACCTATTCTTGTCTTCCGGCGAGAACTTACATCTTAAAATCACAAAAACTTATATTCTATGTCGGCATTTTTATGATATTTTTTTCGGTCTCCTTCCGTAATTTCTCTAAGCACTCTACAAGGTCTAGTCCCACGTTTCTTTGTTCAGAATCAATCGGGTGCCCAGCTGTTGAAAAGCAGCAGTTTGGCGCAATAAATACATATTTTCCAAACTTTACTTTAGCTCCATCGAGGATCGTACAATTGTAATTAGAAAAAAATCCTGCTCCTATCTCTATGTTATATCCGAAATCTCAATAAAAAGGAGCAATAATCACAAAGTTTTTAGGTGTTTTTCCAAAAAGTTCACCTAAAATTTCTCGTTGTTTTTTCGTATCTGACGGTTTTAATTGATTAAGATCGTGACATAAATCTTGGCATCTTTCTTTTTCTTTGAGTAGTTCCTGATCGTAATTAACATCGTACAACCAACCTCTTTGTGCTTTCTCTTTTTCAGTCAATTTCATTCTAGCTAACCTTCAACTCCTTTGGTACGTACTTATTATCAGTTTTACTTATTTTTTTCACCTTGCGTTTAAAGTTTAATATAATCGCTTCGTTTCAATTACCTGTTATTGGAGGATATGTATGAATATCTTCATCAGCGTCACTTAAAACCCATTTTGTAAAGGTAACCTTAAACGTTTCACTAGTAGGCGCGCACACAGGAAAGGCCCTGCGTGATTGCCCTCCGAATAAGGGAATCGTGCGACGCGAATTGTATGCCAACCGCTATCTTGAGCGCGAGCCCTGATGATAACTGCATCATCGTACACCGAAGCCCGAATAGTCACTTCTTTTTCGTTCCAATTAGTTGGTAGAGGGAATAAAGACCAATCGGAAAACTCATCGGTAACTACTGCACCGATATGAGGAATCCCATCATTTACTTCAATTCCGGCTTTAATCCACTTAGTTGGAGAATGCCATAGCATGATGCCTGCCTGATCGTAGAGCTCGGTGAAGTCCTCAAAAATGAAAGTCACTTCCATCGCTTGTTCTGTATCCCAGGGCATTAAAAGTGAGTGTCCATTG
The DNA here is from genome assembly GCF_056786395.1 of Paenibacillus sp. Y951. Classification (NCBI taxonomy): domain Bacteria; kingdom Bacillati; phylum Bacillota; class Bacilli; order Caryophanales; family Paenibacillaceae; genus Paenibacillus; species Paenibacillus sp. Y951. The sequence continues at coordinate 47,965 of NZ_JBXCIY010000007.1, forward strand.
TCATGCTGGAAACCGTACATTGTTTTTTGCCAATAGTCACTGCCTTTCAATGCATCTACAACTAAATGACCTTCTGTTTCAAGCCAAGATTTAGGTTCTGTGGTCCAACTGCCTTTTTTCCATGAAATGGGCTGTGTTATTAAAAGTCTCCTTCTTTCTATTGTTTATTTTGACGCCTTTTCTCAAAAAGATACTTCATTTGACTTCCCAAGTACTTTTCCACAACTTCCTGAATCATCATAGCGCTAAATGTAACTTGGAAGAAGGCAGTAGCAGCATTACCCCACGAGAGTACTGACGTTCCTCCGTCAATATAGGCTAAACCGATAACACTTGAATTACTGTAATTGTTGCACATATGAATATAGTAGTTATGATGACCGCGCGTCAATTTTGGTTCATAAACCTTCATCGATCAGTCGATGGGCAATAGAACCAAACCTAGTACCTGTCTGCAAGTTTAAATATAAAGATACATCATCTTTAAACTTTCCTGACATCCTACTGTATCGTTTTCATCTCCCATTTCTAAAGAAAAATACCAAAAAAAAGGGGCTTACCTAAGCCCCTTAAGACGAATACTCTTTGTGATCTATGTAGCAGGTCTTTTCCAGGGATTGTCAGAGGATTTAACCGGTCGGATGACTTTACACGGAACTCCAGCAGTGATAAAATTTGGCGGAACATCTTTAGTCACCACGCTCCCTGCACCGATGATGCTATTTTTGCCAATGGTCACACCTGGCGTAATCTTAACGTCACCACCTAGCCATACGTTGTCTTCCAAAATGATTGGCGCCGAGTAGACTCCTTTTTCTGCACGTTCAAAAGGATCTTCCGCGTGATTGGCACCATATAATCCTGCTCGGGGACCAATATAAACATCATTACCAATATATCTTTTTTGTTATTCTAAATTTTACTCGCCTCGTCTAATATTTTTTACAGTTTTGTGTTCTAGTGAAAACTGTGAATAAATTCTATCTCCTCCTTTGCCAGTTGGTGACTGAGGAACAAATCCCACTTTAACTTGGTCTTCTACAGGAAGGGTAAAGAACCTAACCATAAAGAATTGTTTCCCATCTAGAGAGTAGTGAAAAGCGAACGACTGTCCCACTCGTGAAACTTGCAAAAAGACAGAATCACTATCAATATTGTTACCGTTAGCATCATCTGAAATTGGATTTGTGACAACACTAACAACAGCACGAGTATTAAAGTCAGTTAGTTCAAAACATAATTTTCCCCAAACATCTAAATCTTTCATTACCATTATTGAAGCAGCATCATAAACATATTTAAAATCGTGTTCCACTTTCACACGCATTACAAAATCACCACTAACTTCCTTGTAAAAAAACGGAGCATTTGCAAGACTCTCTGGAGTAATACCATCTTCTGAAATGGCGCCAGTATTAGTATTATTAAAAAAATCACTTTGTTCTGGAGCATACATTATCAACTTCTCGTCTTGAAATGAAATAGGTGTTTCATTTAACCAATGGAAGTGATCAAAATTGTTATTTCTCATCATTTTTTCTCCTTAAAATAAATTTCATATTGTAACTATCCTTTGCTTACGATGGTATTATATCATCTTATAAGTATTATTCAAGCCAATTTATTCCCAATAAATATAACTATTTTCCCAGAGAGGATGTTTTTAATGTGGAAACATACTTTGCCATTAGATCAAACACTCTTTGAAAAAACTCAGCATGGTCCTACCGATTTTCCCATTCAATTTTATGTTGATGAGTTGCATAAATTTCTTGATCGTAGAGTACCTTCTCATTGGCACTTTGAACTGGAGTTCTTCGTTGCTCGGGGAGGAACAGTAGTAGTACATGCAGGTCATCACCGTGTTGAATTAGAAGCTGGCGATGGCATCTTCATCAGTACTAAGACATTACACTCCTTCGAACAAAAAAGTGAAAATGATGTTTGTGAATGTCCTAATATCGTTTTTTCTGCTGAGTTGATCGCTCCACATAACAGTCTTATTTATCAAAAGTATATTATGCCGATTCTCGAAGATAAGAATTTGCCCTATATTGTTTTAAATAATCAAGAATCTTGGCATAACAAAATTCTAAAAAAATTGGAAACTATTTTTGCTCTGCTCCAGCAATACGGTCTTGAGAGTAGCTACGGTTCATTCCCTTTTCTGAATTATAATTTGGATTCGCTCTCACATGTCGGTTTTGAAATGAAGGTACAATCCCTTCTCACTCAGATATGGTTATCAATTGTTCAAAATGAGCAGTATATACCCACTTTTACTACTGATAAACAAGAGTTGCAGTATCAGGTTAGACTCCAAAACATGATTTCTTTCATTAAAGAAAACTATAAAAATTCGGTGATTCTCCTTGATATCTCAAACTCCACAAATATAAGCAAGAGTGAGGCTTCAAGATGTTTTCGATCATATTTAAAATGTTCACCAGTAGAATATTTATTGCGATATCGAATTGAAGCCGCTAAACGCCTCCTGCATGTTAGTTCTCTTTTGATACAAGAAATCTCTTTGGAGTGTGGATTTAATTCTTCAAGCTTTTTTATAAAAATGTTTCACAAAAAGGTCGGAGTTACACCTAGACAGTACCGAATAAATATTTGTAATTGATTCAGGACAAAATTTGTGACTATTCCCGTAACAGTACGGACTACGGCTAATAGATACAAGTATTAGTATATCGGATTGAAAAAAGAGGACGACTCAATATATTGGATCTCAACATATATTCGGAAACTTTTTTTGCGGACCTACACAATCTTCTCTTTGGATTTAAGTTGGTTAACCTAAACGTGATTAAGCAGAATGTTGAGGAAATTGACGTTGTCAGGGTAGATACCAATCTTGCAACCATAATTCGAACGCACAGTTCTGATTACGGACGGTGAAGGGAAAAAATCATTAAATTAGATGGCTATCACGAACTGGAACCGCAGTAGAAGTATGTGCTTTTTCTGATTGATATTAATCTGTATAAAATTAGAGATATAGTCCATTGTTTTAACTCTCATGGCTAACCATACAAGTACTTGTCCATTATCGGTTAACCATATAAGTTCTTGTCCCGAGCAAAAGACAAGAACTTATATAGTTAAATAAAAAAAGCCTTGCTATGCAAGACTTCTTATCCATATATGTTGGTGTCCTCCGACATATCTTATTAATTTGATATGTTGTATTTCTACTGCTATTTTATCTTTCTCCGATCCTTGATTTAATGCCAAGAAAATTTCCCCCACCATAATAATCAATACATATACCAGACCTCATACCGAAGTCTTAATCCAGTACTAGGTTTCTTTATGTATACCTTAGTGTTGTAATTTAACCCTCTAGCATTGCATTAATTGGATGCGTGTGCTTGATTTCATTAATGGATAAGAATAATTCGTAGTTCCCAAATTCTAGAATTCTATCTAATAATGCATTTAATGATTCTTGCGCAGCTACTTTTACTTTTAGATGGTAGCATCCCCCACCTGAAATACGATATGCTTCAATTACTTCTTTTTGACTACTTATGAATTGTTTAAATACCTCATGGTTCGTAGTTTTCATATAAATAATGATAAATGCGGTATAAGTGAGTCCCAGCTCTATTTCATCTACCATGATAGTATAATTCTTAATAATACCACTATCTTCTAACTTTTTGATCCGATTCCCTACCGCTTGGCCTGACATGTGAATCATTTCGCCGAGATCTTTCCACTGAATGCGAGCGTTTTTCGTAAGTAGTTGAAGGATTTGAAAATCAATATTATCTAATTTCATAGTAACTCCTTTCATTGTGAAACAGGGTTGTATTAAACACTTTCACGAACTTATCGATACTTATTTTATTATTTTGTATAATTACATTACAGTTATAGTTTACTATAACAATAATAAAATGAGGTGATTTGATGAATACTGCATTAATTATCATTGATATTCAAAATGATTATTTTCCTAATGGGAAAATGGAGTTAAACAATCCTGAACAAGCTGCAACAAATGCTGCAAAAGTTTTAAATTGGTTCAGACAAAATAATAAAGACAATATTTTTCATGTTCAACATATTGCACATGACCCTTCTGTAGGCTTCTTCCTACCGGATACAGATGGTGCTGAAATTCATTCAAGCGTAGCACCTTTAGAGTCAGAAGACATTACAATTAAATATGCACCTAATAGTTTTTTTAATACGGATTTAGAAATAAAGCTAAAAGAAAAAGAGATTACAAAATTAGTTGTAGTTGGTATGATGACACATATGTGTATCGATAGTACAGTTCGCGCTGCTGCTGATTTAGGTTTTGAAGTTACACTTCTAGAAGATGCATGTACAACAAGAGCTTTAAGCTATAACAATATCGAACTAACTGCTGAACAAGTTCACTTTTCATATATAGCTGGCATTCATAACATTTTTGCACAGGTTATTTCAACAGAAGCTTTTTTAAACCAAAACTAATATTTCAAGATAAAAAGACTGGGATTAAGCTTCCAGTCTTTTTATCTTGTTACCTATAATTCATCTTCAAATGCTCTATTTTGTTACATTATTTTGCTAATTTGAACAAGCTGCTCTAATACCTCAGCCATATCTCCGTCAACACCGATCGATTTAGATGAAATTATCTCAGGAATATACACTTGTCCTTTATTCAATGTAATATAAGTCGCATTTTTCTCATGATATGCCAATTCCATAAATGGGGCTTTAATTAATTGATTTCTTGCTCCTACACCTAATTCCAGTAGGACTAATTTCTTACCACTGGCCTGCTTGATAAAATCCTGATAAGCTTGAAAGCTAGCTTGCCATGCCTGGCCCTTTAGAAAATCCCGATCGACTTCTACATGGACTTGCATCTCTCCACCACATTTTGGACATTTCGGTATAAGTTCCGATGGGATACGTCCACATTCCTTTTGTTGATACATTTCACTTAATACTTCTTCGCCTGCATAAATATGATCATGACAGGCATGTTTACATTGCAGATGATTACTATTTCCTTCTATTTCAAAAAGGCGTTCCTTTTCGAATCCTGCCATCATTAAATGCCCATCTGTATTGGTTGTAACCATAAAATAATTTTTATCTTTCAGAAGTTCATAAAGACTCTTCATGACATTGCTTATTTCCTTCTCTCTTGAAAAGTAGGCATAGATGCTACTAGAAAATGCCCATTTTTCTTCAATGGTAGGAAACGAGAAAAAGGCCCCTTGGACAATATTACATATCCCATATTTATCACGAAATTCACTAAAGTACTCTAAAAAAACATCATTTTCTGCGAAGATATGGAAACCTTCAGAAATTGAAAGTCCATTACTCGCACCGATTAGAACAGCATCTGCTTCATTCATCTGTTTTATTATTTCTTGATACTCGTCTTTCATAAAAGTCCTCTCAATCGAAAAATGTCGGTCAGCCCAATTTTCTTGATTTATTTGTGATTGCTATCTCTTTTAGCTTTCTCATTTACAACATTTTGGAAAAATTGTGCGATATCCTCTTGAATAGCCAACCCTTTTCCAGTTAGCTCTCTTGGAAGTAGCGCGTCTTTAGGGTTAACTGTAATATAATAAGCATCTGGAAAAGTATATGTCATATTCCAAAACGGTTCTTTTATAAACATTGGCGTCATTTGACCAACACCTAGCTCTAAAAATAGAATTTTCTTGAATTTATTATTCGTAAGGTACTTATTGTATTTCATCAATTCCTTCTTAAACGCTTTCCCTTCTAAAAAAACATAAGAGCGTACCCAGGGCTCCATGTCCCCTCCACATTTCGGACATTGTGGAATTAATTCAGTTGGAATAGCCGTTCCCTCAATTTGTCTATACATATCTTTAATGTGTTTTTCATTATAATAAACCTCATCATGACAACGCTCTGCACATTGAAAATAACGTAAATCGCCTTGGATTGAGGCCACTTGGTCTTCAGGGAAAACTTTAGTAAATTGTGTGTCTTGGTTTGTTGTGACCACAAAAAAATCTTTATCCTTAAGGATTTTTGAAAGGTCCAGGTAAGGAGCACCTGGAGCCAAATCGTAAATAGATTTGATTTGAGTAGCTAAATACGCCCATCGCTCTTCTTTCGTTGGAAAAGGATAATAAAAGCCATCAAAAATATTTGTAATACCGTATTTCTCTGCAAATTTACCGAAGTAATTTAAAAATAACGGTCCTGTTTGATAAAAGCTGTAGCCCGCCGCTTCCGACATACCTGCAGCGCCACCTACTACAATCACCTCAGCTTCTTCTATTTTCGTTAATAATTCATTTATATTATCTTGATATTGTTGGTTTAACATACTTTTCCTCCAGTAGAAATTATTTATAAAAAAAGGCTTATATTAAAAACGTTACTTTACAAAATTCTAGATAACTAATTTTAGTTCTGTTTTTCAATAGCCTTTACTTCTTTCTCAATGAAGTATATATTTACATACATCTATAAACAAGTATGCACTTTATTGACGCATACTATCTTGGAGGATAGTGTAAGTATGAAATTAAACGATGATCTACATGAAGAAAAAGACAATATTGCTGATCACCAAGAGCCTTATTTTGGTTATACCCTTTCTATTATTAGTGGTAAATGGAAGTTACTAATCATTTATTACTTATCTAAAAATGTCGCAGTACGGTATAACGAATTACAACGAATGATTGGGAAAATTACTTATAAAACTTTAAGCACAACGTTAAAAGAGATGCAAAGTGATGGATTAGTATATCGTAAAGAATATCCACAAATCCCACCCAAAGTTGAATATAGCCTTACGAATAAAGGAAAAACGCTTTGGCCAATTCTTCAAGAAATGTGCCAGTGGGGCGAACATAATCATGACTAAAAGGTACGATACTAAGACGAATCGAATGACGCATACTATCCCCTTAGATAGTATGCGTCATTAAAGTGCATACTTGTTTAATGATGTATGTGAATATATAATTCATTGAGATAGAATTAGAAGCTATTGAAAAGCAAAAATAAAAGTCATTTTTGGCAGTGGAAATTTATGCTTTACTAATGTAGCCTTTGTTTAGTAAAGGAGGATATGAAGATGTTTCTAGCAAATGTAATGGATGATTCTGATTACCGACCTATAAAAAAACATTATGAACGATGGTATATGTTCATGGAGCTACATGTAGAATTTTGGTTGCCGGATAGCGAATGGCATACGAAAAGCCATTGTGCTAGGGTGCTGTTGCTGGCACTTCTCATCGGACATCAAAAAGGTCTGAGTAACGAAGAAAAAGATGCACTCGGAATGGCAGCAGTGTTCCATGATTCTCGACGCCTTGATGATGGGATTGATAAAGGTCATGGTAGTCGTGCAGCAAAGTATTACAAAGATTATTGTCATACGCATGATTTGTCCTATGATATACAAAGCTATTACATTACTTATTACCATGACCAGGATGATACGCTTGGTTTGTCAGAAATCCAAAAGTCCCCTGCGCTCAATGAACGGGGAATACTGCTGTATCAAATTTTCAAGGATGCTGACGCACTTGATCGTTTCCGTTTGGGTCCTGATGCTTTGGATGTAAATTTTCTTCGGACTGAAGAAGCACGTCAACTTGTTAGCTTTTCAAAATATCTCTTACAGAAAAGTAAAGAAACGAATAATTCGTAAATATTGAGAGTAAGATTACTGAACTCCTCTCTCTCTTTTCTAATGTTTTAATTATCAAGTAAAAACCTCCACTTCAGGCGCGGATAGTTATCGATATATGTTCTTGTCTTCCGACATATACTAACGCTTAAAAAAGAAGAATAACTGTCCTAAAAATAGTCACAGGAAACAGCCATCAAATAAGTGATGGCTGTTTCCTGTTTGATTACTTATCGTAAATATATGACTAACTGCAGCAAGAAGTTGTTATTGGAATAGTCGTACAACAGCTTTCTTCCTTTTTCTTTGGTGAATTATTAATACTACAAACACCTGTCTCTGGTAAATCAAGTTCGACTTTCTCTGCAGCCTCATAATCCCCCGAAAGATATGCTACAACAGATCTTACTTGTTCATAACCGGTTGCCATAAGGAATGTTGGAGCACGACCATAACTTTTCATACCTACAATGTAAAAGTCCTTTTCTGAATGTCGCAGTTCTCTTTCACCGTGAGGTCGAACTGTACCACAACTATGAACATTTGGATCAATAAGCGGGGCAAGAGTCTCTATGCTTTCTGTTGCTTGATCTATACTAAGTCGAAGCTCTCGCAAGAATGAGAAGTCCGGTCGACTACCTGTATTGACAATAATCTCATCAATCCCTTGTAAGTCCCTACTCTCTGTTTTGTATACACCATGAATAGTCATTTTACCAGCTTCTCGACTTAGCTTTTGGATTTTAAATGGTGTAACTACCTGGATTTGTTCGGAATTAACCAATTGATGAATTCGACTTCCTAGCTCCCCTCTTGCTCCAAGTTGATCATTCGCTTCTCCACCATATGCGTCCTCTACTCTGTTCTTCCTCATAATCCACATGATATTCATTTCTGGATTAGTCTCTTTTAACTGAGCAAGGTCTAATAATGTATTTAAAGCAGAATGACCACCACCGACTACCGCTATGCTTTTCCCTATATATCTTTCCTTATCTTTTCCTTGTACATTTGGGATGCCATAATAAATATTCGAACTCAGAGATTGTTCTTCATTCGTCAAGATACCACTTGCATAGAGGGGATTGGAGTGTCCCCACGTGCCTGTTGCATCGATTACTGCTTTTGCTTCATAACGTTGTAATGTACCCTTCTCATCAGCATAAATCACGAAGGGATTGCTATCTCGAAGTTGAGATTTCATTTTATCTGTGTCTTTTCTGCTTATGCCTATTACTTTAGTATTTAGAATAAGTTGAGACTTAATTTCCTCAAGATTAGCTAAAGGAAGCAAATATTGCTCCAATAATTCTTGCCCTGTAGGTAATTCATCAGGAGAAGGAGTACTCCAACCTTGTTGGGACAATAATCTTGCTGCTGCTTTATCCACATTGTATTGCCAGGGAGAAAATAAACGTACATGCCCCCAATCCGATATGTTGTTTCCTACATGTGTGCCTGATTCTAACAAGATAAACTTCTCACCACGCTCCACTAAATTCGCTGCTGCAGCTAAACCAATTGGACCTGCTCCAATGATTGCAACGGGTAATTGATTCGATTCTGTTGTAGGTTGTATATTAATCTCTTGCTTAATGGAAGGCGATGCACAGCAAGATTCTGTTTGTTTAAGTTCGATGTTTTTCATATTGTTATTCCTCCAGTTTAATCGTTATTTTTCGTTATAAACTTTGTATAAGTTGCTTAATAACAGGTTGTTATATTTTTTTATGAAGTATCTATCTTCAATTACTTAGTTGCAAATTTTACGAATGTTTTTTTCAATAACCTTAGCATCCCTTCCTGTTCCTCGGATGGTTGCAGAAGCAAATGATCGTTGTCCTGCAAGCCCCAAGTAATATAGTCCAGGAACGACACTACTTATACCTGCAATCTGTATAGGGCTACTATCAGAATCTAACGCCTCCAAATTTCTTAGATAAGGAACATGATTTCGAAATCCTGTACCCTTATAAACAATATCTATTTTAGTCTCCTTTTACTTGCACTTTGCAAGTATTATCGAGAAATAAATGGAGTAATGTCGACATCACCCCATTGGTGTACAACACATTTTGGACTTTAGCATACTTTCGTTGAGTAGTTTGAGGGAACGCATTACGTTTTCCTTATCACTATCATTCATGAATGAAAATACGTCTTCTAAATAATCGTTCATCATTTGATCGATGGCACCTGCAATAAACCTACCTTCAACGGTTAAGTTTAATATATAGACTCTTCTATCTTCAGGAAGAGGTGTCTTCTTAACAAGGCTTTTTTTAATTAAAGTTTGAACTTGTCTACTGAACGTAGTGATATCCATTCCTAGTGTCTCAGCGACCTGTTGCATGGATGGTTGACTCTGACGATCAATCTCATAAAGAATATGACTTTGAATTAATGAAATATCGTTATTCCCTATGCTACAGCAGTTTTTATTAAGCAAACCAAAGCGTCGAGCCATGATTTGTAGCAATTCTCTAGGATTGTTCTCCATCGTCTTCACCTCTTACTATTAGTGTAAAACATAAACTTGCAATTTACAAGTATTTTACCTAATAGTGATAATTCAATTGTCAGCAGAAAATAAAGTATTATACTGACCCTAGAAATTGAAACAGCGGCAGCAAAGGACGAGAAAATAAAGTCCTAGTCTGTCGCTGTTTTATTGAACTAACGTTCTCCGTTAGTACAACCAATTCTAATTCCTAAACCTCAATCGATTTATTGTTTTTGTCAAAATACTGAATACTGCCAGTTCCTGTAGGGAATATAAAGCACTTCTGATTTGGTTCTTTTTGAAAGGAACCTGCTTTGGTTTTATACGTGGTTATTTCATTTAAAATACTTTCATCGATGATACAATCAACTAAATATTTGTCAGAAAACCCACCAGTGATTCTCTGTGGAACTTTTGTTCCCTCTATATTCTCCCAATGTTTCGAAAACGTTCCACTACCCAACTGATTCAAGTAGAAACCTACCTCTGTATCGTTCATATATGCAATTGCTGTGTATTCCTTGTACTTTACCAACTCAATAACGTTAATGTTATTGTCAATGATAAAGTCCTCAATAACTTTATCATCTGGTCTGACTGGTTGTGACATACATCCAATAACAATGACAGCAAAGACTATCATTGTTAGAGTTAACTTTATAGGATACACTTTCTACACCACCTAAAATATTTTTATCTTCGCTTAGCTCTCATCAACAACTGTATCATAATCATCCCTCTGATTATTGATAACTCCCCGTTAGTCATACATGCAGCGCAAGCGCCGCACCACAGATGATGAAAATAGGACTGCAAATCTGTCTATACTGCTACCATGGCTGGCGAAGAAGGTCGATAAGCTATGGTGCCTTAGAGCTCATCCGTTAGTCTGACTCCAACGACCACGGTGCATCACAGATTGTCGCTCCCTTTCGGGAAGCACTCATGGGAGATTAATCCTACTCTGGTTTTTGCACCAGCCTTGCCTTTATTGATTGTGGAATGTTGTCTTTCGCTCTGTCTAACTTTATAAAAGAAAACATAGGGCTCAGCCTTTTTTTCAAAAGTGTTATTCTGGGTCTGCTTTAGTATGCTCTTTTTCAGGTTTTGAGCTGATTTTATTTTCATGGGAGATCCGGTCTACGACTTCGCCTGTACACGCGCCAATCGAATATGCCCAATTTTTAATACGCTCATCATCCCATTCCGTATGATGGAACTTGTCCGGCAGATGCTCATCACACGTGGACCATTTATACTTCACATAGTCAGGAAGCCTTTTGTGAGCGTACAGTCGTTCACTATTATAGTGGATTTCAACAAGCGAGTCCGTAATCTTAAGATCTACCTTTGCACTTTTGAAACGGTGCATCGTTAAAGTCTTTCAGCTTACAGGCTACAGCAATCTGTACCTCTTCCAGAGAGTAATATACTTAATTTTCTAAGCTTAGCGATGATGGCAGTAGCTATTTTCCCTACGGTGCTTTCTACTGATGCTTTCTGTTTGGGTTTTCTTACGCCGGATGGCTGATAACGCCTGTATTCAGGTTATCGCAAGTCACCCTAACCGTTGAGCCGCCAAAGAACTCGAACATATTTATATTGCATTTCAGCCACGTATTTTGCTTCATATCAAGACACGGCTCAACATACGAATACTGACTGTAGGGGAGGGTCACAACAAACAAGTATACCTTGATCATTTCACCTGTAGCACGATCGACAATGGCCATCGTCGAGCCACTCCAGTCCACTTCACAGATCATGCCAGGCTTGTGGCGCAAATGATTGGTTAGACTATTCGCTGTTACATGCTCAGAATAGCCTTCACAAAACTTTGTGCACCCCATAGATAAAACATTTGAGGTATGGCATAAATCCTTGTATTCATGCCATAAGAGCTTTAAATTAACATCTGTCTTCTTCAGTTCTGTATGGATGTAGCTGTAGTCTGGTAGCTTATAGAGCGTCTCAGAACCATACTTGTCGGGATAGAACATCCGATAGACTTCTTCGTCTGACTTGTCTTTGACATCATTGTAAGTGATGTCAAGTTCGCTCGCCCTCCTACAAACATCACCCACAGAATGTTGCGACATCTTTCGCGAACGACAGATTTCCCTTTGCGATAATTTTGCTGCACGAAGCTCCAATATAAGCTTCACCTTGATTTTCTTTGCCATGATTTGTACCCCTCTCATAGATAGTTGTGAGAGATTCTCTCGAAACTAAATCTATAAGAAGTGATGCTATTACGCGGATTGGTGATGCTATTGTGCGAATTCCGACACAAAGTTGTAGCGATGCTGTTTGGCGAAATGGTGTTGTCTTAACAGCGAAATAATCACTTATTGAAGTTTCAAAAGAATTAAACGTGGAGCAGCTATTTAACGCTCCTTCCTACGTATATCAAATGAATAATTTATTGATGATTTATATATCCTTATCTCCTCCTGATGAGAACATTAATAAACATATATTGTAACTTAAATAAAAAGTTAAACAAACAAGTCCTCATTTTTAATGATAAGGACTCGCTTGTGTTTAAAATATATATACGTCTCTCTCTGTGAGGTAATTAGCTTGACATTAAGCTAGATAGAGCGATCGATGATTAACCGCTTATCCTTTATTCACTTCCTATCTTAACTTCTTGAATTTTCAGTTCATCATTATATATTAATTTTACTGTTACAACATATTCAGCAGGAGATATACTCCCTGCCAATGTAGCTATAAGCTTATGATTTATTACCTCGTATTCGATTATAGCCCCAAATCCAATGTCTTCATTCCATTGTTCCACAATTGATTCATCATAACTTTTTTCGAAGCTCTCCTTACCAATGCTTAGTGCTACTTTAACTTTTCTATCTACATGAACAATGTTTGATTTTTCATTATTCTTAATAAATTTTTCAGCATCTTCAATTGCAAATTCACTCAAATTATCTTTGTTAAGGATATGAATTTCTTGTTGATGTAGTCCTGATCCATATGATTTTGTAAGTATGATTATTATTTCATCCTTCTGATCATTATTTATATCATCTATTATCAATTGAGGGTAATAGGTTTTGTTTGTTACATTAGACCAAGAAAATTTTTTTCGTTTTTATCATTTTTCACTATAACTTCTGTATATAAGTCATTCGAAACTTTGTCACCAAACACACTAATTCCATCGAGACTAACTAACTCTAACTTAGAAGAATCTGAAACGCTTACAGGCGCTTGTTTTTCCTCACTTTTCATAGTTCCACATCCTGAAATGATTAAAATAAAAATTATAATTAAAATAATTTTTCTCATCACAAAATCTCCCATTCTATATTTTTCCATATATAGTTTGACTTTACTTTATAGGTATTAGATGCGATTGGACTTACGTAGAAATTTAATATGATTGAACAAACTCAAATACCATATGACGTTGCGTTGCGCAATATATTTAATGAGTTCTCCTGTGCTATGCTAAAATTAACAATTTTTTCTATTAATTTGGAGGTGTTAATTTGAAGTTCAAAATTACTCTTTTATTATGTGTATTACTTCTAACCGCATGTACGAACACCAATGCTCCATCTACTTCACCTACGCCAACTCCTACTGAATCCTCGTCTCCTCTTCCAACTGTATCTGAAGAGCCTGTTAATGAAGTTGAGGAGCAAGAACCTGAGGAGAATATTCATTTATTCAGTCCCATTCCTGTATACAATGAATCAGAAGTTATCACAATAGAATTGGATAATCAACAACTGAATACAACGTTTTCTAAAGAGCGCGTCAGGCCATTTGGTTTTTATCTCCCTGATAGCATGGAAGTAATCCAATTTGAAGATGGTACGGAGTGGTCAATTATCGGTGAGTTTGGTACGATGAGCATTGATTTATACAATAATGATGTTGAAGAGTTCACTTTACAGAACGAAGACCTTATTCCTTATTATGAGTATGTAGCTTCTGAAACAAGTTACGATCATATGCGAGATTATTTTATATTTGAACAAGATGAAAAGCAGTATCAAATTCGAGTTTCTTATTTCGAAAAAGAGAAGGAAAAATTTCTTCCTCTACTATTAAAAGTTATTGAAACGATAAGATACACAGGGGAAAGTTAAATGAATAATGAAGCACTCTTGAATATACATTGTTATTTGAACATTATCTAATATTATAATGCTGTTGAACGTGCGTTAAGAAGTAGTAGATATAATAGGTATATATTGAATATGTTTCAGAACTTCTAAAAACATGGGCAGAGCTATCTCTCTCTCATTTTCAAAGTAATTTAGTTCGACACAATATTTTTTTTGTTCCTTCTCAAATACAAAAACGTCCTTAATCACTGTTTCGATTTGGTACGATCCAAAATACTCATTGTACTTTTTCAGTTCTTTATTCTCTGTATCTATTTTTTTAAGATAAAAGTCATCAAACTCAAGTATAGATATATAGTTTCTTCTCTGGTCATATCCCCATCTATTTCCATCTTCAAATTCATAGGTTTCCATCTTAGTAGGGATATACAATCCAAATGGAAATAGGGGGACTTTAGAAAATTGAGCTGACGATTGTTGATCTCCCCATTGAAGGTTAATTTCTGTTGTCCCATCGTATTCTTTAATATCGAAAAGATTCTTTGTCCCCGTCTCATCAATAGAAATATCATCATCCTCTTGGTTGTACTGATTTGTGACCTGATTCATTGGAGTATTATTTTCTTCTGTTATCTCACCTTTATTGTCCTTCTGACAAACTGATAATAGACATACTGCTAATAATACTAAAATCAAAATTTGCTTTTTCATCATGCCCCTCCTTATTATAAAAAATCTCTTATACAATTAGACGCAAAGTAATTAGATATGTTACAAATATATGTTAATTATTGAGACCATTTAACTTTATTCATGTCAGTTAATAAATGGGGTTTTCTATACTATGTAAGCAGATCAATCGGAGTTTATTTATCCATGAGTACATATAACTCAGCACAGCGGCTAACCATACATGTTCTTGTCCTCCGACATTTATAAGGATGTACGGACATTATACAAATTGTATTTATGAGTAGAAACATAACTATGTCTCTATCGCCTATTTTCTGTTTAACACAATCAGTATTGGAACAAAAAAAGATATGCATAAAGCACATCTTTTTTAATATTCCTATCTCAGTTCATGAACACTGTGTTATACGAGCCATTCCGCAAAAACCTTTGACCTTCAAAATGCCCATAAACCCATATGTATCAAGGGGTTCAAGCGATTTTTGAGGAAATCGAATATCCTTCAAATAACAGGTGCTGCCCAGCCTTCTTTACGAAGCTCTCGCTTTACGTACACTGAAATGTAATCTGCACATCTACAAGGCCTTTGCTCAACTTTTATATGAAGAAGACTGGATTACCGAACCCTTCGGAGCAGTCATCAAGCTGTTCAAACTACAACCGTCTACTGCCCATACGTTTACCAATCAGCATCTTTACCAACTACTTGAACAGCCTGATCGTATAACGTTTACTGGACTACGAAACTACGTTATGATGCTGACTCTTCTAGATACCGGCATTCGATTAAAAGAACTGACAAATCTGCACATCACAGATGTTTTACTGTATGAAGGTTCCCTGCGGATCAATCATGGGAAAGGAAGATTCCCTTAGTTCTCAGGGACTAATCATTTTTCACTAGAAATAATGATTTACTGTGTTATTTGGTAAATAGCACAAAAAAGATCGAAAAGTTCAACACACGTGAACAGGCTCGTAATAGTATTTTGATCGCAATATTTGTTTCTGAAATGGAAAAAGGATCCACTCTTTCTTCGAGTGCCCCATTCACAATTAATAAAGCGAAATTTTTTACCCTAAAGAAATAGATTTTTCTTGGATTTTCGCTTCCACTTTATTGACTGAGGTACATCCTTAGTTAACTACTTACTCTGAAAATACAATATCTATGGTTTTGCTTTCAGTAGTGTATTTTGTACTATCCTCGTTGTAAGTAATAATATTAACCGAGATGGACTCTTTACCGCTTTTCCTTAGATCCCGTATGTCTTGGTCATTTTCAACTTGAAATATTTGCTGAAGATTATTATTAAAAGTATTCAATAAATAAAGAGTTCTATTAGAAGAAACCGTTCCAACTGTATTTCCTGTTAGTATCACCAAGTTGTCGTTATTAACCCAAATAATTTGTTTTACGGAATTGTCCTTCTCTACAAGATCTAAAGGAAATATTTTTTTCCGTTCTTTTATCATCACATCGTATAACCACACTTCTCCAGCCATCTCAAAATCAAAGGGAGAAATAAATGCTAATTTTGTTTTTTCAGCATTTATTTCTGGCTTTGATGGATAATCATCAACACCACTCAGTTCTTCCCAAGTTTCCCCTCTCTTAATTTTAATCGATGGTGGTTCATTTTCAGGATATATGACTGTCTCATTAATAATTAATTCTTTCAAAGAGATGCTAGTATTGCTATTATTACAACCAACTAATAGTAAACCAACAAACAAAAAAATACCGAAAACATTACGAGACATCACATTCACCTACCTTATAAAAATAATTATTGGTAATGCGATGGTTAATCGCATTACCAATAAACCTACTATTAATACCAGTATTCTCCATATATATCCCAATAGCGAATTCCAACACCTAGATCATCTGCTAAAGTATTACGATTAGTTGACGACGATAGATAAGTGAGGTCTGAACTGTTAGACATAAATGCGGTTTCTGTAATTACGGCTGGCATGGTAGTCCATTTCAGGACACCTTTCACGGCACTATCGCTCATCGGATAAGGTGCAGTATGCTCGTCAATATCGATTGTAACGAAGTGATGCATCCAATATGCAACATCCTTACTATAAGTAACATCATGATTGTTTGGATATAAAGCGGTTGCACCGTTTGCAGAAGTATTAGTTGAACTGTTGTTATGGACACTTATGAAAAGGTCTGCGTCATTATTATTAGCAAACTGATACCTAGCATTAATCCCGACAACAACATCTGTCGTACGTGTCATAAGAACTGTGTACCCGTTATCTTCGAGGTAATCTCTCAAATGTAAGGCCATGTCTAAATTAATTGCTTTTTCTGTATATTGGGTAGATCCTAATTGACCTACAGCACCTGGATCAGTCCCTCCGTGTCCTGGATCCACTACTATCGTAGTTATTGCTGGGTCGTATGTAGCAAGTGCTTGGAGTTCGCTCTCTGTAAATAATTCAGTTGCGCTGTTATTATCTAAAAACGCTTCTCTATCAACCCTAGACATTGCTGTAAATGTCTCCTTGATATCATTCATTTTATCTTTAAGCTGTTTGGGAATTTCATTACTTACTTTCGCTTCAACTACTTCAGAGAAATACTCAGTTTTGGTAATTGAGTTGAACTTGAAAGAGTCATCTGTCTTACCACCAAATGTGAAAGTAACATCATTAATATTACCAAATTGAAAAATGTTATAAATCAATATATCCATAACAACATCTGTAGCGTAACCCGAATCCTTGATAATAGTGTTGAAATTGCTAGAAAGATCCACAATTGCAGTACCTTTCTTAACATTAACATCATTCACTTGAAGGTTTTCAGGAAGTTCATTAAAGCTATATTGGGGAAGGTTATCTCCTGAAATTAAGGCATTCAAAGCATAAAGATACTAATTTTTTTCATCGGCTGGTATAGTGATCTTAACCGGATCATAGCTCCAGTCCCCATTGATGTAATGAATATTTAATGTATCAACTGGATTGAGTGACTTGGCAGTTACAATGTCTGATTGTGTGGAAATCATCAATAGAATCACACTAGCAGCTATTAGTTTCTTCATATTCGGACGTACCCTCCCAAAATGTTTTGAAAAATGTTTGTAATCTTCTTTTTCCAAATAGATCACCTCTTTCTATTTTTTTACAAACATGTTCTACCACATAATACTAGACCCCACTTCGTAAATAAAGTATTTTATATAATTTTAAACCAATTTTACTATTTTCGACCATTTTAAAGAGAGCTATTTCTCATAGCTTAGTTTTTAAATCCCTCGACAAGTCAGCGACAACAACGCCGACTACTGAAGCAGATTATCCAGCAGATCCGAATCTGTGAGATCCGCAAGCTGAGGTAACTGTTCAAAGTGATATTGCAGTTACATAAACGGACTCAAGCCTTCGCCGTTTAAATGACGCTCTAGATGGTTGCGTTGGCCTTGGCAAAGCAAGGTGTATAGGCAAATAGCAAGTTCTTTCGTCCCCTGACGAACGATTTAATCGCACGTTCGCTCCGCCGAGCAAAAGGAAATTCCGCAATTGAAGCGATCAAAGTTTTTATGGTTGAAAAATGAAAACAACTTGAAGGCTAAGCAGAGGAAGAGCTTCAAAGCCTCACGGACAGTAAACTGAAGACTGTAAGGGCCTACCGCCTTAAAGAGTCCCCACAGGATTCATGGACAACGCCGCATTATTCTGCCATGTTTTTTTGCAAGAATGGATGAATTGGGCAAAACGCTCACAGTTGCAACATAAGATTAGTCTTGCTGAAACGCTCCAAAAGCATGAAAAAGGAATTCTCGTTGGTTTCATAGCAAAATGACAAATGGTCGGCTTGAAGGAATTACAAGCTTCAAAACGACGAGCTCGGGGCTACCGCAAAGTGGAGAATCTCATTGCAATGGTCTATATGACGGCCAACAAGTTACGCATGCCGTCACTTGCTGCCCGCCGGATCCAGACCGTTTAATCCCCTTACCACTTCGAGCAATTGTTTGAAATTTCTTATTTCGAGACTCCTCTAGCAAGCAATTCTATATATTACCCATCCAGAAGAAGAGCCCTTTACTTCAACATATCCACCTATTTTAATTTTTTTTGAAAGCAAGTAATAATACTGGACAGTCAAAAGTTTTCCACACTTAAGAAGCCAGTGAATCCGCATCCGGGTGGGCCGATTTCTGCTTGGAACGAATAATTTGAGTTACGGTTAAATACGGGTTTTGAGCAAACAAACGAAAAAGCGATGAGCGCAGGTAGGCTACGACCGTCGCCTACGAGACGATCGACTTGGACGGTGTACGAAGATAGCGGAGAAATAGTGCAGGCGTACGACCGGAAAAACGCAATGCCAGTAGCTGCACTATGCCTGTCGCGATCACGCTGCACATGACGAAGCCTTCGATGGCTTTGAGGGTCAGCCGAATCCGTTCCCGATCCGATTCGCGGGTCACTTGCTCTAATGGGTCCGTCTCCCCTCTGCGGCGGTAACGGTTCAGCTTTGGCATCGCCGCACTCCAAAAACGATATCCGAATGCGCCGATGGCTTGCTTCATTTCCCTGAACGTGCATTCGATCTTGAATCGGTATCCGTATAGCTCGATGATCTCTGTCGCCGCCAGCGTCAGATCGGTGCTGACGAGAATAGCAAGACGATGGCCGTGCCGAACGAGAACAAAGCGCAGTTCTTGGTAGAGCCCCTGTCCCCACAGCAAATCCAGACATAGGAAGGAAACGGTCTCTTCCTTGCCATATATCGTCACGGCAGCGGTTTGAAACTCGGCCGCACGCGTCTGGAACAGCTCGGCGAGTTTGATCCTCTTGCCTTTCTTCGGCGGACGGCCGCGGCTCGGCTTCTTCGGTTCCGGTCGTTCGTAAGCGACCGCATTCATTTTCGCTTTGGTAACCAGATGCAGACACGCACCGTCGGTTCGATTCCCTTCGGCCAACCGCTCCAGCGCAGGGACGGACAGAAAATACCGATCCAACAGTAGTAGCGCTCCGCCGAAGGTACGAACAGCGGTAAAGGCTTGCCCGATCATTTGCACGACATGGGTATGCCCGTCTCGTGAATACGGTGATATGTGATGCATCTGACTTCTTGAAATACTTCACAAACCTAAATGTTGCCATGCTATCATTTTTAGATGTCTTAAATCACGCCTGTTGATTAACCAAAATATAACAGCACAATATTGAAAAAAAGGCCGCTCTTTCGGTAAAATCAATTCCACCACAGAATTTGATTTGAAAGAGGCGACCTCATGAAAAAGTCTACCACGTTTACAAACCTAGTTCAAACTCTTCTTACTGAAGAAGATGTGAAACAGATCCTAAAAGATATAGATTATAAAGATACTGCGACAAAATTCACAGCTCAGCAGTTGTTGTTATTTTTCACTCATTCTGCTCTTTGTGAATGGGAAAGCTATCGTTCAGCTGTTGGAAAGGCCGTTACTTGTGGCCTTCATCCTATCGATTATTCACCCTTTCAACGAAAGCTAGTGATGTACCTTACGAGTTGTTTAAGCGACTGTTTCATTTACTTCTGTCCAGATGCAATCGAGCGACAAGACGTCATCTTCGTATCCCAAAAGACCTATTATTAGTGGATTCCACAACGATTACAGTGGGCAAAAACCGTCTCCCTTGGGCTCTTTTTCACGGTCAGCGGGCAGGTATTAAACTTCATGTGGCACTTGATGCCACCACCGATCAACCTGTTCAAGTCATTGAAACTATTGGTACCGTTCATGATGGACCTATCGGCGAAAAACTTTCGAACAAGAATTATATTCTTGTCCAAGACCGTGCTTACGGAAAAATCAAACGATTTGATCATTATGCTAAGGAACAACAGTATTTTGTTACTCGGATCAAAGAAAATGTCATGCTCGTAAACCCTCATTCGCTACAATGACAATTCGTTGAAGACTCGAATGTAACGAAAGATATGACTTGTTATTTAGGAACACCGCAATGTCAGTCCGCACTTCGTCATCGTGTGGTGATCTTTAAGGACAACCATGACAATGAGATTCGAGTGTCACCAATCTCATGCATGTATCGGCCGAACAGATCGCTGACATGTACAAGGCACGCTGGGGCATCGAAGTGTTTTTCAGATGGATAAAACAAAACTTAAATGTTCCCGTTCTTTTTGGAACGAAAAAAATGCTGTATTTAATCAATTATTCGCAGCACTCATAACCTACGTACTCTTAAAATGGTTGTACGATCATTCAAAATCCTACGTCATTGCTTGTAAATCAATCCCTCTCATTCGATTTAAGGAACAAATCGAGGATGATCAGTTACAAGTAGAATGGGTATTAGCTGTAGCAAAGGTACTCAAAAAGTACGTTTATTTGTCGAACCTTATAAATCCAGTATCTGGTTAATCAACAGGCGTGATTTTTTATATAGGTATTAGTGTATGACCTTGCTGAAAGCTTAAAAAATGGATTAAAACATGCTGTATGAGTTGTTGAGTCCACTGCTATAGAAAACATCTTATTAGTAGGTACATTAAAGTTATTAGCAAATTTTTGTGGCATTATATGATGTGAATGTATACTAGTTCCTGCTACTGATAACCCATCTAAAACTACAGCTGTTCCTGTCAAAAAAGTAGGATTAGTAGTAAATTCCCATAATGATAGCGTAAAACAACCAATATCAAAAGCTGTATCTACATAGCCATCCATGCCGCTCACGCGGCACCACAGATGATGAAATTGGAAAAAAAAGTCTAACTGCTACCATGGTTGGCGAAGAAGGTCGATAAGCTATGGTGCCTTATAGCCCATCCGTTAGTCTGACTCCAACGACCACGATGCATCACAGATTGTCGCTCCCTTTCGGGAAGCACTCATGGGAGATTAATCCTACTCAGGATTTGAGCTGATTTTATTTTCATGGGAGCTCAATAAACTATTTAGCCTTAATTTTAAAATACATGTTTATTACTATCTTTATTATTAAATAAATTATTATCAAATTCAAAATAAATGAAAGTAGATTGATTGATATTCCTGCATTACCAGTAAAAAAATTATGCCCAAACCACATACTGGTTGTATCATTTTCAGGATGGTCACCTACAAATAGTGTTTCCTTTGCTTCTATTCCTACCTTGGATAATGCTCTAATAAAAATTGCTGGGTCTGGTTTCCTTAGTCCCTCCCATTCGGATATAAGGACTTCATCAAATAAATCGCTAATACCCAATGCTTTAAAATTATCATACTGGAATTGTCCACTCTATTCCATCAATCGAGCACTCAGCAATCTGATACTGATAAACTTTATCTTTCCAAACGTACCCATGATTATCGAGCTCTATAAAACGCTGTACAAAAACCTCTTTATCAACCACTTGTAGTTGTGTATAACGATCGTACTGATCACGAACAAATAAGGCAAGAGAGGTATCTCGGTCCAATAACGTACCGTCTAAATCAAAAAGCACAGCTTGAATTACCAGAATATTCAACCCCTTAATGGTATTAATTTATGTATTTCTCCAGTAGCTAATTTCATTCCTGCTTAATAATAGTAGCCTAAGTGTTTTTTGTTGTTTTTGAAAATCATGGTTAATGAAACAGCACCTAATATAATATATATCACTACAATTACTGGTGTTGGAAGGATACCCATGTTTTCTACAATTGCCATTATAATGAAAGTAATTCCTAATAAGATGTGTGGGAAAATCAGTCCTTTTTGGAATGAGGCTAGCTCATCCTCACTCAAAAAATCTATTATAGATTTTCTAAGAAGAACTTTAACTTTTAAAAAATGAAAGAAACTGCTTAAAAGCATCAAAATACCTAGAAAAATTTGTACATACATTCCCTTACCTCCACACCTTACATATTACTTTTGCTGCTTGTAATCTAATTTAATGCAAGCCTCTTCCCACTCGCGCTCAAATTCTGCAAGCGACTGCTGACGCTGGCCTCTATTATCGTTGATTGCCTTTAACGCCACTTTGCATAATTCATCGTTCAATCGCCATTTTTCAATTGACCTGTCTTTTTCCTCACCAAACAAAGCAAACGCAGTAGCTCCCATTAGATATACATTAGTTATCTCATCTATATCTGCACCAAGAGTAAATTCCTCCGGCGACATAAAGCGTGATGACCCCCACATTCTGCCCATCGTATTTATATAAGGCACCTTGGAATAAAGATCAATATCACAAATGTATGTCTTCTTCGCACCAAAATCATACATAATACTACTGTCATAAAAATCAATTGCAACGTATCCTTGTTTTACAACATGAATGTGAAAGGTCAATATGTCACTAAATACTTCATGCCTTATGCTGTCAGACATTTGCAAAAACTTTTCTCTTGAAAGTGGATACATTTTCCCCATACACTCGCCATTTATCCACTCAAAAATAGAGGCAAATCCTCCACCTACTTCTTCCGCCTTAATAAATCTTATTAAATTAGCGTGCGCCAAATTCAGATAAGTTGGAACGGTGGATTTCAATCTTGCTACCGCATCTTCGGGTTTTCCAGTATATTGTTCTGTTGGTGCACCGGCAAATTTTATAAAATAATTCTGATCACCATTGTTTACACCGAAGCAGATATTACCAGAATCTTGATCATCATAAACCTTGAAAACCTCACCATACTTCTCGATAAATGAGAAATCAAAAGGTGATTTTATTTTATATGGAATTTTATTTATGTACTGAATATAGAAGTCTGCCAAATACCAAGTCGGAATAGGATTTCTCATACCTTCAAACCAAGTTAAAACATCTTTAGCCTGATTTTTCATAACGGTAACTTCAGTCTCACCAAATGGAATTGCCCAAGGTATTGAAGACAGCATATTGCTACTTATATAAAAAGCTAGAAGTTTAAAAAACTGCACAGGCGGCCTACCATTAAAATAACCATTCAGCTGCCCGGTAGCAAAGTGCGGGCTGATTGCAGCGCTCCATACAATTCGGTTGAATTCTTCCCAGGGGTCGCCATTATCATTACGGTTAAAATCTATGATGCTTAGTTCTCCTTCTGGTGAAATAACCATATTACCCACATGATAGTCGCCATGCTGAAAACACTGCGGCCTCCCGTTAAGGTAGTGTCGGTTCGCCTCAATATAGGCGAGAATTTTATCATCATCATCTATTTTTATGATACAATCATTGTATTTTTGGATTTTCCCATCTACTTTTCGATTAAAACGTTTATCCCATTCTTCTTGATCGACTGGTGCAGGAATCTCGTGAATTTTCCTTAGTATTTCCCCTGATTTTACACCGAGTTCATATTGCATAGTTTCAGTCATCTTAGGCAGTACAATCCCTGCATCTTCACCGTCACACCATTTAAACAGCGAATAAACACTTTTTCCGTTATCACAAATACCAAAATCAATAGGCTGCGATATAGGGAGACCGCTTTCTGCTAATCGTTTCATCATTACAAATTCATTTTTCTTATTGTCATATTCTGAAATGTCAGCTATGCGAAGCAACCATTTTTCGTTGGTTAAGGTTTCAATATAATACTTTTTGTCGCTCGACCAGCCTTTGTTTATCGGCTTGATTTTTTCAAACTGAGAGTATCTTCTTATATCCAACACGGATTGTAGCTCCTTATCCTAAACAATCTTATATTCACAAAACAACTTCAAATTCCTTCTGCTTCTTCACGTTCTTAATGCTTCTCTTTTCCTCGACTGTCATTCCTTCCATAGATACCGAAACGTATTTAACTTTGGAAAATTCGTCAGAAGAAAGCTCCAATCCTCCGTATTAATGCCATCTGCATAAAGATAACGTAGTTTTGGAAGTTTTAGCTCATGTATATTCTCTACTGGATTGTCCCTTAAATTAATGTAGTCAAGATGAATCAATTCATTAAGCGGTCTAATGTCTTTAATCTGGTTCGACATAGCATCAATATGAGAATTTGTCGGGAAACGGAGAAGAATGGTAATTGTTTTGACTCCGTTAAATCGAATTCCGGATGATTTTCAATCGTTATATTTCGTAAATTCTTAGCATGGTTCACTCCCTGCAAGCGACTAATTGGTGAATCTTTATAGTTTGGGGAAATACTGCGTAACTTTAATAAATTTTGATCAGTAAGATCATCCTTATAAATATTCAATTCCCTACAAATAATCGTCTCAAGACTCTGGTCTTCGAAGGATATTGGAGTGCCTTTTGGTCCATTAATTTCATAGGACAATTCAGCCATGAATTCTTTTATCAATCGATTCTCTTCTTCGTGATCGTACACAAGTCTTTGTAATTCAAAGAAAAGCGGAGCAATATATTTAGGATGAATCTATTGAATTGATTCGTCTTCGAATATTTGCCCAATAAGCAATAGCCCCTCCCCAAGGAACGGAGATAATAGATCCTTCGCTTTCTTCATAAATACGGTATAACCAATCATAAACTTGGCACAATCACTTTTGTTTCCTTTTCTCCTAGTCACAAATCGTACTGGCTTACACTTCACTAAGTCTCATTTAATACAATCAACTATATTCTACCATATAATGAAAATAGCACTATACAAATAATTAGATAACATTCCCTTCCGATGAGCAAGATTTCTCGTCAATTCAATATAGATTTACGTAGGTGTGCAATGTTCGAAGAAGTCGTATCCCCCAATTCAAATGTTTCATTTATCACCATAAAAACCACAAACAAGCGATCAATTGAGTAAAAGATTCAACTATCTCTCAATGATCGCTTGTATATGACCTCGCTTAGTCTGATTATTAGGGTCTCACTTAAACCCTATGTCATTCCTTCAACAACTATGATGTAGTGACATTTCAATACTTTGTTGAAAGGTCACTCTCAACTAGATAAATTACAAATCAAGCTCTTCCTTTTTCCTATTTTTACAGACATATTAAAATGAAATCAGCTTGGATAACAAATAATAGATTGGAGTCGTTGATTTAACGCGGTTTTTGAATTGAAGAATCATCAGCTTTTGAGAAATTTATTTTTTAGTGCATTTTATAATAAATGCAGCAGGTATTAATGATGCCTTTTGATGTGTATACCACACTGCCGAATCTCTTGATTTTATTTCCTCTGTGATGACAACATCTTCAATCACTTTTTCAATTTGAAATCCAGACTGAATTAGCTCATTTATATATGTACTGAGTTTTAATTGATTCATCATAGCTGGCAAATCCCATGGTTCACACTGTTGAGGACCTTCCTCATGATAAGATTTTTTAATTACAAACTGCTCGCCTTCCTGTTTAATTCGATTATGTAACGGGTGCTCCCAGCTAAAAATAAAGGTCCCACCAGGTTTCAGGTAGCTGAATACTTGCTGTAATGTCATTGGCAAATCAACGGTCCAACCAATGGCGTAGATGGAATAAACGATATCAAAATAATCACTCGGAATACCAGGGTTCTTTTCCATTGGTCCTTGGAAAAGATTCAATTTTGATTTATGAGCCGAAAGCAAATCCCACGCAGTCTCGATTTGAGTATCGGATAAGTCAATTCCCCAAAGCTCTGAGGCTCCACGTGAGGCCATGAAATTTAAAGAGTGGCCACTTCCGCAACCAATTTCTAAGACTATTTTATCCTCTACATCACCAAATAAGTTTAATTCGTTTTCTGTGGGCAAGAATGGGCCGTAAACTGGAAGTGCAGTCCTTCCAAAAAATCGGGGAGCTACTTCATCCCAACTTTTCTTATTCGATAAAATATAGTCTTCCTTTATGGATTCCAACATGTAAATTCATCCTCCCAAGTTTAAATCTTACAACCGTCTTTTATTCGATGTGTTTATTGGATTATCCTGCCAGTTAGTTCAATAAGCTGCGCTCTAAATCTTTTGCCCAATATGTTAAAGATTCATCTTCCATAAAACTACCTATACATTGGAAGCCTAGTGGCATTCCATTAATTTTTGTTGCTGGTATGCTTATTGTTGGAAGTCCTACGTAAGACCAAATTGCGGTCATACCAGCCCAACCTGTTTTGCTAAAACCTTTTGGTGCCACTCCACCTTGGGCTGGTGAAACCCACAAATCGATGCCATTCTTCATTTTAGCTTGTTCCAAATCATTTCTTAATTTCATTTGTCCAATACGGTATTGTTCTAACTCCTCTAATGGTATGGTTTGACCGTTTATAATGGCTTCTCTTACTGAAGAGCCATATAGTTGCTCATGCTGTTGGAACCAATTATCGTGAACCTGAGCCATTTCTCCCTGAACTAATCGAATCATGGCGTCGCCTACTATCAAGGAATCATCCCACGGCATATCTACATTGCGAATTTGGTACCCTGCTTGCTCCAATAATAGTAGCTGGTTTTCGAAAGCCCTTCTGACATCATCACACATCAATGTCATAAACATTCCATTTGGTATCCCCAAAACAGGCTTTTGATTAGAATGGAAGGTACGCCAGTCAGGAATTAATTGTGAACTTGCATATTCCATGCTTTCAATGTCTTGAGTAAAAAAACCAATTGTATCAAAAGAGGGTGATAATAATATAACCCCATCTAAAGCAACTCGCCCATAGCTAGGTTTAAATCCAACTACACCACAAAATGAGGCAGGAGCAATGACCGAACGAAGGGTCTGAGTGCCAATAGCTATTGGACATATTCCAGCGGCAACCGAAGCGGCTGAACCAGCGCTTGAACCGCCAGGTGTGTGTTCAATGTTATGTGGATTTCGGGTAGATATAACACTATGATAAGCGAATTCTTCTGTAATGGTTTTCCCTGCAATAACTGCTCCCAGTGAACGAATTTTTGAAATAAAGGACCCTTCACTCGCAGTCAAATCAACAACTGGAAGGTTTGAGCCTGCCCTAGTCGGAAAACCATCTACATGTATCAAATCCTTGATTGCAAATGGAATACCGAAAAATGGAGGTCTATCATAATGGCTAGGGAACTTTTCTAATAAGTTCTTCGTATCACATTCGAGGCGTTCTTTTAGATTCCCTTCAGAAATAAAAGCGTTTACATGCAGTTCAACTTCAGAATAACGATTATAAAAATTATCTAGATAATCAGTTAATGAAGCATTGTCAGTGAATAAGGATGCTCGCTCAAGATACATTATTATCCCCCATTTATAGTTATTTTCTTCTATTTCCAATTTACCATAATATGGACTCAAATTCCCCTTATTATTGCTGCTAATTATGTCAAATATTCGAAATTCATTTAATTATACTGCCCGTTAGCCATACATGCAGCGAAAGTACCACACCACAGATGATAGAAGTTAATGCATTCTTCCATGGGAGTTATAACTTCAATACTTGCAATCTGCAGGTATTTTTGAAGGAGGGGTTTGTATATAATCAAACACTAATATAACTGTTTACTTATATAGAAGAATGTGTATAATAAAAACTGTAAAGGAACGGTATGGAGTGTGGTTACTCCTACAGCTAATCTCGAGATAAAGTAAAGGAGTGAAATTTTTTGACAAAAAACACAGAAACACTTGCAGAAACAATGAAGTTACTTGCTGATAGAACACGTTTAAACATACTTGCTCTCCTTAAAGAGAAAGAACTGTGTGTATGCGATATCGTCGATATTCTAGAAACTACGCAGCCAAACATAAGTCAGCACTTAAGAAAATTAAAAACAGGTGGACTTGTCTCAGAAACTAGGCGTAGCCAATGGATTTATTATTCATTGAATGTAGAGGATAAACCATATTTAAAGGGTATTATTGAAGAGCTTCCTTCCATGAAGAATCAATTAAATAAGTTAAATCCGGAATGTTGTAATTAAAAGAAGCTTATGCTTTCAAAGTCACTTTTTGTTTTCTAAGATGTGTAAATGAAAGCTACAAAAAGTTTTAGGAGGTTCATATGTTAGTTATTGCGGCTATTATATTTATTATTACACTTATTTTCGTCATCTGGCAGCCTAAAGGTCTAAACATCGGATATTCTGCTCTTGGCGGAGCAACCCTTGCCCTTCTATTTGGGGTCGTCGACCTTCAGGACGTTTGGGATGTCACAGGCATCGTATGGAATGCGACACTTGCATTTGTGGCAGTTATTCTTATTTCACTCATCCTTGACGAGATTGGATTTTTTGAATGGTCTGCTCTTCATATGGCCCGGTTCGCGAAAGGGAACGGCTATCTTATGTTTACTTACGTGGTTTTGCTAGGAGCAGCTGTTGCAGCTTTCTTCGCGAACGATGGAGCTGCACTGATCTTAACTCCCATTGTGCTTGCTATGGTTAGGGCATTAAAATTTGACGATCGAATGATACTGCCTTTCATTATGGCAAGCGGGTTTATATCTGATACTGCCTCTCTCCCACTTGTTGTCAGTAACTTGGTTAATATCGTTTCATCCGATTTCTTCGGAATTGGATTTGCAGAGTATGCAAGTCGAATGATTGTTCCAAATTTCTTCGCAGTTGGTGCTAGTTTACTCGTTTTATTTTTGCTATTCAGGAAAAGCATTCCTAAAACCTATGATCTCAACCAGCTAAAACTCCCTCGTAACGCGATAAAAGATATGCGCATGTTTAAGCTATCATGGATTGTATTAGCTGCTCTATTCATTGCTTACCTAGTCAGTGAGTTTATCCATATTCCTGTGTCGATTATTGCAGGTATAGCAGCAATTATATTTATTATTGCAGCACGTAAAAGTTCGATTGTTCAAACAGGTAAAGTGATCAAAGGAGCACCTTGGTCAGTTGTCGTCTTTTCTATCGGTATGTATGTTGTGGTTTATGGGCTTCGCAATGTTGGTCTTACGGATCAGCTTGGAAAAGTGTTTCAATGGACAGCGGATCAAGGTTTATTCGTGGCAACGATTGGAACGGGCTTCATTGCCGCTATACTCTCTTCACTTATGAACAATATGCCTACGGTTATGATTGATGCTCTGGCTATTCAAGGCACCGATACAAGTGGTGTGATAAGAGAAGCTTTAATTTATGCGAATGTAATCGGTTCTGATTTAGGCCCCAAAATTACTCCAATTGGTTCATTAGCTACCTTATTGTGGCTTCATGTACTATCCAAAAAAGGTGTAAAAATTACTTGGGGTTATTACTTTAAGATCGGAATCGTTTTAACACTTCCTGTACTATTTATTACACTATTAGGCCTTTACTTATGGCTTAGTATTATACACTAATTGAATTTCAAAGGAGATCTTAAAAATGGAAAAGAAACTGGTTTATTTCTTATGTACGGGTAACTCTTGTCGAAGTCAAATCGCGGATGGATTTCTTAATGCTCTCGGAAGTGATCAATACGAAGTGAAAAGTGCTGGTCTGGAAGCTCACGGTTTGAATCCAAGAGCAGTTCAAGTAATGGCTGAAGCAGGCGTTGATATTAGCCAAAACACATCTAATGTGATCGATCCGGAGGTTTTGAATCGCGCTCATTATGTCATCACGCTTTGTGGTCATGCTGATGAGCATTGTCCTGTTGTTTCTAATCCTAATGTAGTGAAATGGCATTGGGGCTTCGATGACCCTGCCAAAGCTACGGGTACAGAAGAAGAAATTATGGCACAATTCCGTAACGTTCGAGATGCAATTAAGTCGCGTATCGAAACCTTTGTGAAAGAAGGAAAATAAATCTATTAACAGTCCAAGGAGAAGTCTAATATGAAAACATATCATGAATTAATACCGGGTCGAATATATATGGGCGGTGCCCAAGACGTACAAACAATGGTGAATATTGAAGATGTTGAGGTTGTTGTTGATTTAAGAGAAGAATCAGAGCAGTGTGCTGCGACTCGTGAAGGATTAGAATGGATCAAGGTGCCATTGGGTGATGAAGCTAATGCTCCACAGGTTGAATTACTACGATCAGCGATTAAGGCTGTAGTCGATTCCTACAGAGAAGGAAAAAAGGTCGCTTTTCATTGCGGAGGTGGTAAAGGTCGTACAGGGACTGTTGCTTTTGGAACTCTCCTCGAATTAGGATTAGCCAATACCATTAAAGATGCTGAGCAGCAAGCCAAAAGTATCCGCTCTATATTAAATATTAAGCCAGCGCAGCGAAAATCATTAGAAGCCATATATTCATAATAAAAGGAACGTTTGCAAGGCAGATTG
The DNA here is from genome assembly GCF_056786395.1 of Paenibacillus sp. Y951. NCBI lineage: Bacteria > Bacillati > Bacillota > Bacilli > Caryophanales > Paenibacillaceae > Paenibacillus > Paenibacillus sp. Y951. The sequence goes on from NZ_JBXCIY010000007.1 coordinate 79,027, forward strand.
CCAGTAAACGTTCCTTTTCTACATGAACTTATATTAATAGTGTGTTCATACTTGATTTTCATGTTCAACAATTTAATAACTTAATAAGTTTACACGAAATAGCTGATTCTCTTGTCAGCTGCCCATGTGTTGTTGAAATACTGTTTCCAGTGAGCACAACAACACAAGATATTATTTCAAAAGATACTGACGTTCTCCAGTTTGTGCTGCTTTTTCCACCGCATCAAGAAGTTGATGCAGTTTTACCGCATCCGCAAAACTAGGTGTTAGGGATGTTGCTTCTTGTATATCTTTAGCAAACTTACTGTACGCCTGAGCGACATTCAGAACAAACCCTGCATCGTTTTTAAGGGAATCTGGTACCCAATAATAAGAATCTGGGATTGTTAATTCATGAAGCTCTTTATCATTATGAACTGCACCCCATAATTGGTGTGATCCAAATTGAATCGTAGCCGGCGCATTGAGTACGATCGTTCCCTTGTCTCCAAAAATTTCAAGAGTAAGCCCCGTGTGGTGCTTAACTCCCCCTTGTATATGAACACTGGCAGTTGCGTCGTTGGTCAATTTTCCTGTAATCAGTATTTGATCATCTGTCGTTTTTTCAATGACTTTTTGAATATCCACCAATTCGACTTCTGGAAATTGTTGCGCAGTGACGGCTGAAAGTTCTTTGAACTCTCCAAGCATGTAGGTAAATGCATCAAGATTATGTCCGCCTACAATAGTGAGTAAGTTCCCCCCTATCTTCCGATCAAATAGGTAAGCAGTAGCCTTGTCAGCCACTCCACCCATTCCATCAATAGAGATCTTTAAATTGGCCGACAGAAGTTTTCCAACATAGCCTTCCGCCAATAAATCTTTCACATAATTGATTGCGGGGGCCTGTCTTGACTGCAATCCAATCGCATTTGGCAATTGTCGGGACTCCACCCATTCCTTCATTTCGAGCGCTTCAGCCGTGTTAGATCCTAGAGGCCATTCACAATAAATCGGTTTTCCGGCAGGAATAATAGCTTTTACTGCGTCATAATGTTCCTTTACGTTGATACTGACGACCACTATATCCACATCGGAATGTTGAGCCAAATCTTCCACTTTATCAAAACCATGAGTTGCTTTGAAGGCTTCAGCGCTTTGCTTGGCACTCTCCATATTGCTCGTCCCAACTGCCGTGAGTTCAAGCTCATTTAGGTGCTCAATTGCTGGAATATGTGTCCCTCTAGCCCATCCGTTATTAATAGAACCTCCTATAATACCTACTCGTAATTTTTTACTCATGAAAAACAGCTCCTTAATTTCAATTTATAAGATTGTGTTAGAATTACTTCTTCATAGCGTATCTATTAGCAATGTAGGGAAGTTCTAAGTTTCCGCGTAATGTAGAGGATTCATACTCTGTGCGGAAGATACCTTTTTTCTGTAGTATAGGAATTACTAAATCAATAAAGTCATCAAAACCTGAAGGATGCTCCTGTCTAAGTAACAGTAGATCCATTGCTCCCTCTTCATGCCAATGTTGAATTTGATCAGCGACATCGTCCGCTGACCCGAAAAATAATGGCTTCGGTAAGCGATAGCCTGGGGGCATTAAACGTTCTAACTCTTGAAATTTTTCATTTGCTTCTGCTTCTGTTCTTCCTACAATAGGACTTTGCGTAGGCATAATGAGGAAGTCATCAGTTGCTCTTCCTGCAGTAGATACTCTTCTTTTTAACTCATGACTGAATTGCTTGGCATAATGAAAATCATCCCCATTTACAAGCACGCCTTCCGCATGTTTAGAAGCGATATCCATAAATTCGTTAGAAGTTCCAGCTTGAAAGATCACAGGTCTACCTTGAGCAGAACGACTAATATTTAATGGACCATCAACTGAAAAGTACTTTCCTCTATAATTCAAGGGATGCATCTTATTGGGATTCAAAAAGATCCCACTTTTTTTATCCCGAATAAAAGCATCATCTTCATAAGAATCCCAGAGTCCTTCAACAACTTCCAGAAACTCCTCTTTCATCGGATAAAGATCAGACTTCGAAAGATGTCTCCTACTATAGTTAGCCAACCCTCCTGGATTTGAAGTAATGGCATTCCAACCAGCTCTCCCTTTGCTTATTTTATCGAGTGATGCTATTTGTCTAGCTACTGTAAAGGGGTCTGCATAGGACGTTGCAATGGTTGCGACAAGTCCAATATGACTAGTTACCATACTAAGTGCCGACAGAATCGAAATACCTTCAAACATGCTTAAATAGTGTGGTATCATTCCAGGTCCAACATGACTTACATCAGCTAAAAAGATCATATCAAATTTACCTGCTTCTAATCTTTGGGCTTTAGTTACATAAAACTCTATATTCTCGCTTGCATTGGTAGGCATATCAGGATGACGCCATGCTGTATGACTCCAACCTAGGCCATCGACAATTGCGCCTATTTTAAGTTGTTTTTTATTTCGCATGATGTCCCACTTTTCTATTAAGGTTAAATTCTTTAGCCAATAATTGATATGCTTTTAGTCGTGCAGTCTGTTCGGGATAAAAATCTGCGATCATAATTTCATCAACCCAAACTTCTTTTACCATTTTTCTTAGTTGGCCGGCTACACTTTCAATACTTCCGATAACAAATCTATCTCGATTATATTCTCTAGCTCTTTCTTCATCGGGAGTATAGACATGTGTTGCTGCTTCTTCTAAGCTAGGGAAGGTTAAATTAGGTGATCCAGTAACCATTCTTGCCCACATGAGTTCTACCGGACCACTCAAATATTTTGCTTCTTCTTCAGTTTCCGCAGTAATAACTGCGATAGCCAACATACTTTTAGGTTCATTCATATACAATGAAGGTGTGAAATTCTCGCGATACGATCTCAAAACTGGTATTGCCCATTTTGGGGATATATGTGCAGCAAATGCAAACCCGAGCCCTTTTTCAATTGCAAACTGCACACCTCCCTGACTTGATCCCAACATATATATATCGGGGATCAAAGATGCATCTCCAGGAGGATTAATATTACGATATGGATGATTGTCAGGAAAACTTCGCGAAAAGAAGGAAAGCAATTGGTCTAATTGAACTGAAAAATCATCACGTGATACTTGTAATGCCCTTGCCGTTAGACCATCTGTTCCTGAAGCTCTACCTATTCCAAGATCAACCCTTCCTGGGTGAAGAGCTTCAAGTAGGCTAAAGTTCTCAACCACTTTCAATGGACTATAGTTAGGCAACATTATCCCTCCTGAACCTACACGAATGTGTTGGCTATGGGATGCTGCATGTAGACTTAGCAAATCTGGCGACGTGCTGATTTGACTTGATGTATTGTGATGTTCAGTAAACCAATATCTCGTATAACCTAGTTGATCAGCTAACTTGACTACCTCAGTCGTATTTTCAAGACTTTCCTTAGGGGTAGAGTGCTTGTATACATGTACGAAATCTAATATCGATAATCTTAACGTTGGTTCTTTCAAAGTTGGATTCATGGGATTTACTCCTTTATAACAAATTTATTGATAGTGGTACTTTCAGATTTATTTAGCTTGCTAAACATTTACTTAGCTTGCTAAATAAGTTTCAATTAAAGAGAACTTAAAATAAGTTACTCTCCATTTGCTTCATAAGTCGTCTTAGTAATAAGCGTTCATCTGGTGAAATCGAATGAAGTAATTTGTCTTGCTGCTGTCTCCACTTGATAGTTATAGGTTCTTCTAGTTCTTTACCCTGTTGAGTTAGAAATATTCGCATAACCCTTGCGTCTATTTCATCACGTTTTCGATAAATAAATCCATTTTGTTCAAGAGATTTAACCATATTAGATACAGTAGGTGGTTCACATTTTAAGTGTTCACATAGCTGCATTTGTGTGACGCCATCACCTGACCACAATCGATAAAGTAAATTATCCTGGCCTACATAAAGATTAAGATCTCTAAGACTTTCGCTATAATCTCGACGCGTGCGAGCTGATATTTTATCAAACAACTCACGAATATCACAATCAACTTTATCGCTCATGTGGCAACCCTCAAATAGTTATAATTTATTTAGTAAGCTAAATATATCACAGTCAAATTTATGAGTCAACATACTTCGGAATCTAAACTTATGGCTCCGTATAATATCTGAAAAAGAAATTACAAATCCCCGAGAAAAAGACAAGAACATTTGTCGGAGAAGAGTATCTTCTATTTCACTTGGCTATTAATCATCATATTTAGCAGGTGCATTATTTTTAAAGCGGTGATTTTTTAGACAGAAGACGGATCCAATTCTCATTTTCCTTTTGAACCGTGAAAGTGATATTTTTTGCTACACATGCTCGCTTATTTGGATTCTTGGGCGCTAATCTTTTTTGATTTTTCTCCATAACTTAGAACACACCTTTTCCGATTGTTTTCAATAGTTTATGCGAAAAATCGGAAAAGTAACCAAAAAAAAGAGAAAGCAATAATACAATCGCTTTCTCTTTTTCATTTATTTTATTTAGCTCGTCTAATTACGTCCATGTCGTTTGATTTCATTCGTCCAATTGAGCGTTCCATGTTAATGGTTGTTGGTCGTTTATTCGGATTTCTAGGAGGCACAGTGCTGTGACGGGAAGCCTGATTTGTTTGTTTATTTCGTTGTGGTTTTAAAGGTGACTCAACTGACATATCTTCCACTCTCCTTTCACTGTTGGCTTTATCATATCATATGTATCAATGGATTTCCAACTTATTCTCATGACTCTGACTCATCATCGATTTCAACATCATGAGACAATAAATCATCTTCGTTTGCTTTTAACCACAAATCGAACGTGTATAACAGATTTAACATTAGAGAAGCATCTGCGCCTGTCACCTCACTTTTTTTCCTCGAACTAACAAGAAAGATCAAATTGTAATACTCCCCAAAGTAAGGGAATAACACAGAGGAGCAATCACTTTCAATTATTTCGATGTTTTCTCCTTCAAGAATCGTCTTGATACCCTGACTACTTCTCATGCCAACTCCCCTTAAAGAGAGGTTGTGATCCTTCATAATTTCATTGTAGGCAGCTGTTACATTCTCTTTAAACTCCCTCTCAATAGGAGAAGACTCTACCATATAAGAATAGACATCAAACTGGAACGATGATGCAAAGCTTCTTAAATATGCGAGAACTGATTCTTCATATTTTTCAGAAGTGAATTGAAACTCATCCATATGCCAGTCAGACATATTTTTTGGCACTATTTGATTTACTTTAATGAGTTTTTCACTTAACTCAATAAACGTTCCCCGATTTTTATTGATACTATCAACTAACCCTTCTTGCTTTAATTCATTCGACATGAACTTCGTAATATCAGGTGTTTGAAAGACGAATAGATCAATGATAACTACACTTATCACTAGAGTGATCAAATGCTGAAGGTTTTCTCCCACATCGGGAAATACGCCAAATAACCATAAAAAGAAGGACGATACAACAACCACACCGTAATATATCTTTCGAATAGCTACGCGATGCTTCAGATAAAACTCTCGATTCCAAATGTATAGACCTATGCTGAATGCGATCCCCACCAAAAATATGATGAATATTAAAACCATATACCAAGTTGCTACCAATCGTATACCTCCTTTCTTTTCCCATTATACTTCATAATCTTTACTCCTTCACTATTCATTTTTTCTCAAGATCGGGCTGCCGAATATGTCAAAGGCTGATCATCAATAATCTGAAGATCAGCCTTTGACACCCACTTATTCTTATTTGTTAATTTTGATTACTGCACATACTAAATTATTTTAGTTCAAAAAAGTTAATTGTTTTTTTGGCAACTGCGGCAACCTCGAGCAACTCCAATGTCTTACAGTATTCATTCTTAATCTCTCCGTCTATCATATCTAGGTCATCCTCTAAATAATCCACCACGCTTACATCTTGAAACCAATCCCCCGGTTCTGCTTCCGGCTGGCTGACATTTTTCCAAGAATGTTCAAGTTTTGGGCTGTAAATTCTCCTTGCTCCCTTGCGAAGCCGGCACGATTTTAACCTTAATGGATAAGTTTTTCCCGGTATAGCTTCATTTACATTATTGAATAAATGCGGCCAATAATCTTTCCTTGATCCAGTATGCGGATGATATTTCGCCCAACCCAGGGCCTGTCTATGAAAATCTGTATTTTTAAATAAAACGGCATACAGCCTTTTGCCAAGTGAAATTCGCTCATGGAGAGACTGGAATTGTTGAAGAGTCTGCCCCTTAACATTGTTACCCTCCGAAGGGAAAACAATGTAATTCAGTGGCAGCCAGTTCTGAAGATGAAATCCGATGTTGTTGAATATTTCTTTTTGATAATGGGGATTTTGAACGACCCTTTGTTCCAGGTAGCTTTGTTCATTGATGACTAACGCTATACAAAGAATATACGTATCTCGAACTCTCCAAAAATAGTTCCAAACCGTCTCCATAAACATAGAAATATTTAGTTGAGGGAGTAGATAAAACATGGGTCTATTATGTCTTAAACTCTCATCGTAAAGCAGAAATTGCGGGTATATATCTTGGAAAATCAGCCAGTTACCGCGTTCTAAAAAATGAAAAAACGATTCCTGCTCCTTCCGTGAGAGTAGTTTGGATAGAAACTCTCCCTTGAGATCGGTCATATTCCATCCGCCGTTCCGTGATACCATATGTCCTAAAAATGCCCAGTGGATTTCAGGATGCCGAAGATAAACCTCGAGATAGGCCTTGGTTCGGGTCACATTATTTAGATTGTGCTCCCCAGTCATCCGTCTAATTTTATTCAAAAGCTCTTGCTCTGAAAAAGTTAGCTTATTCGAAATGGAAGTGGAGTGTTTCATTTTTTTCTTTAATTCCTTGCGAATCGTTTCAAGTGGTGTTGTTTGGCGTTTTCTGGTGGAAAAGATATTAACCCACTCCCTTATGGAAACCGATGTCTATATGATTATTTTATTAAGGGAATTAGAAATTGATGACAAGGATATTATGCAGACAACTAAGCGATCTCATCTGCAGCGTCTTTATCAGGGTCTATACCCTTTGTTTCTTTGCCAAAAAACAGCACAGTAAGTGCTCCAATTACGATTGTAATAAAAAATATCATGAACACAGTGGTAATTGCTACATCTCGTGCAACTAGCATACCCACGAGGAAGGGACCGATAACGCCACCAACTCGTCCAAATGAAGCAGCCAGTCCAACACCGGTCGCCCGCACTGTCGAAGGATACAACTCAGGTGTGTAAGCATACATGCCACCCCATGCACCAAGGTTGAAGAAGGATAGACAAATTCCAGATGCAATTAATATTCCTTCCGTCTCCGCATTTCCAAACCACACTGCACTTAACGCAGTTAGCAGCAAATAAACAACAAGAACGAATTTTCGACCGAATTTCTCAATAAAGTATGCCGCAGTAAAATAGCCTGGAATCTGTGCCAGTGTTATGATCAGTATATATTGGAAGCTTGTCACGAGATCAAAGCCTTTTAGCAGCATGATAGATGGGAGCCACAGGAACATACCATAATATGAAAAAACTACGGTAAACCATAAGATCCACAAAGTAATCGTCGACTTACGGTGTTTGATGGACCAGACAGTTGCCACCCTAGCCTTATAAGTAAGCTTTCGACTTTGTTGTTTATTAAAGGTTGGCGAGTCTTGAATGGCTCTCCTAAGATATAACGCATAGAAAGCTGGAAATGCACCGATTACAAAGGCCATACGCCAGCCATATGCAGGAATAACAAAGTAAGCGATCAGTGCCGCAGCAATCCAACCCAATGCCCAAAAACTTTCAAGTAGAACAACCGCACGTCCTCTATCTTTTATAGGTACCGACTCTGATACGAGCGTAGTCGCGACGGGCAGCTCACCGCCAAGGCCGAATCCAGCTATGAAGCGTAGTACACATAGTACGACAAAACTGGTTGCCAATGCTGATAAGCCACTTGCGATGGAGAAAATAAGTAATGTCCAAATCAGAATCGCCCTTCGTCCATATCGATCAGCAAGCAACCCTGACATCGCAGCTCCTACCGCCATACCAATCGAATTAATAGCCATGACTAGTCCTACCTGCTGTGCACCCAAATGCCATTCTACAGCCAGTGCTGTAACAATGAAGGAGATCATCCCAACCTCCATCGCGTCAAACAGCCAGCTTAACCCCGCACTAAACAACAGTTTCCGTTGTTTGGGTTCGCGTAATAAAGCTGATATCTTCATAATCTTTGCTCCCTGTTATTATATATAGTATCTTTACGAACTAAATCATATAGTACCATAAGAACAGTCTTCCCCGTCTAATAATTTAAAAGGTTACAATAACTTTGCCTTGGGAGTGACCAGTAGAAACTTTGGTTAATGCTTTGTTTATGTCAGCAAACGGATAAGTTGAGTCTATAGAAGGTTTAATATCTTCTTTTTCCACAAGTGTAGTGATTTCTTGTAATTGACTTCCGTTGGCTTGTACAAATAAGAAATGATATTCATTATTATGTTTGCGAGCTAAAGAATCAAAACGTGCACCGACCAAACCAAACAATAGTTTTTTCCACAGCGGAAAATTATTGTCAACGGCAAAGCGATAATTAGGGACTGCTTTCAATGAGACTAATTTCCCCTGAGGTTTTAAAATAGCTAGTTCAGTTTTTATTTCTTTCGTTCCTAACGTATCGATCACATAATCTATATCAGAGAGAACATCAGCATAGTTTTCCTCATAATAATTGATGAACTGATCTGCTCCAATTGACAATGTACGAGATCTACCTCGTTCACTTCCACTTGTAATAACATATAACCCCATTGATTTAGCGATCGGGATTGCCATAGCACCAAAGCCGCCAGTGCCTCCGGGAATAAATAGCTTTTGGTCAGGCTGAGCATGGAGCACGTCATGTAATGCTTGATACGCAGTCAAAGCAGTGAGAGGTACTGCTGCCGCTTCATTAAACGATAGATTTTTAGGCATGATAGATATAGCTTCTGCATTGACCGCCGCATATTGGGCAAAAGCACCTATTTGATTCACTGGTAACCTCGTATATACGTGGTTACCAACTTGAAAGTTTACAACATCTTTTCCAACAGCCTCAATAACACCGGAAAGTTCATTCCCTAAAGTTAGTGGGAAATTATAATCAGTTACCATGCGAACACTGCCATTTAGAATTAGTATATCTAATGGATTTACACCAGCAGCTTTCACTTTAATAAGAACCTGATCGTTTTTGATTTCCGGCATCTTAACATCATTAATTACCACTTGTATTTCTTTAGAATATTTCAACATTTGAGCGGCTTTCATGTTTTCATCCTCTTTCACTACAGTGTTGTGTTCTCGCTTTATTAAAGTGCAATGATTATTCCAGATAAATTTATGGCGTACAATCATTTAGTTGTACGCCATTTTTTCAATACCAGCTATTTACTTTCTTGTTCCAAATCTTTCATTGTAGGATAATCCGTATAACCTTTACTTCCGCCACCGTAAAATGTTGTAGGATCTGCTGAATTTAATGGAGAACCTTTTTTCAGTCGTTCTACCAAATCCGGATTAGCTAATGACCATGCACCGACGGGTACTAGGTCAGCAAGACCGTTATCAAGATCGACACTTAAATTTTCTAAAGCTCGACCGGCACGATTAACTAACATAGGATTTGTCCAGATTGAGCGAATGTCTTGGAGCAACTCTTCGTTCCCGAGATGCATGATATGAAGATAAGCTAAATCCAATTGAGCTAATTCTTTTACAAGATAACGATAAAGTTCAGGGCCATGTTCACCATCTTGAATCCCACCAAGAGGTGTTCCTGGCGAAATACGGAAACCTGTTCTTTCTGCTCCAATTTCTTCGACGATTGCTTTCGTTACTTCAATCGCGAAGCGAGTACGATTTTCTATAGATCCGCCATATTCATCTGTACGTGTATTCGAATTTTCACCTATAAATTGATTAATCAGATACCCATTTGCTCCGTGAATTTCAACGCCATCCGCACCTGCTTTAATTGCCGCAGCTGCTGCTTTTCGGAAGTCAGCAATGGTCGTTTGAATATCCCCTATACTTAATTCACGAGGAACAGGGATGTCCTGCTTACCTTTAGCGGTAAACACTTCAGCACCTGGCGCGATTGCAGATGGTGCAACAGGTTGACGATGATGTGGTGTATTGTCTGGGTGCGACATGCGACCAGCATGCATTAATTGGATAAATATATATCCACCTGCTTCATGCACTGCATTGGTAACCTTTTTCCATCCTTCAATATGCTTATCCGTATATATTCCAGGTGTCAATAAGTATCCTTGACCATCATCAGAAGGTTGTGTACCTTCTGTAATTATGAGTCCCATTGACGCTCGTTGAGTATAGTAAAGGGCAGTTAATTCTCCCGGTGTACCATCTTCATTCGATCTACTACGTGTCATTGGTGCCATTGCTAGGCGATGAGATAATTCCAAATTCCCAATTTTTGTTTTGCTCCATATTTTATCCATTTATTACACTCCTCTTTTAAATTTGTCATTTGTATTAAGATAAATGTGGGTATATCGCAGAAACACCACCTGCAAGTGCGCTTTGTATGTGACGGCTTATGTCATCAGCAATAATTTCAAAGCGATCAGCTTCTATGCCATCAATAGCTATTTTGGCGATATCTTTTGGATTGGATTTGGAATCTTCTAACCCTTTCGTCATATCTGTGTCCATATAGCCCACATGTAATGCTATTACTTTCACATTTTGAGGATACAGATTTAACCGCAGATCGTTCGTCAATGCCCACTCAGCAGCCTTTGCAGCAGTATATGCCCCAACAGATCCGGAACTAACCCAAGACAAGGCGGAAAGAATGTTGAGAATCGATCCTCCTCCGTTATTTGTAATAATCGGTGCGAAAGCACGAACCATGGAAAGCGTGCCAAAGAAATGTGTATTAAACTCCAATTGTATTTTATCAAGATCACCGTCTAGTAAAGAAGCGCCTGTAGACGAACCAGCATTGTTGATTAAAAGTGTAGTATCCTTAGCGACCTTAGCAGCAGCAGCTACTTCTTGAGGGTTTGTAATGTCTAGCTTCACAGGTATTACACCTGGAATGTCAATAGTTTCCGGATTACGTGCACCACCATAAACTTTTGCCCCTCTTGATAGAAGTTCAAGAGCTAGTTGGCGGCCTAAGCCGCGGTTTGCTCCAGTGACAAATGCGACTTGTTCAGAAATTTTCAATTTTATCATCTCCTATTACTCATGTATAAATTCTTTTTTTGTACAACACCTATTCGGGAATGATCATTCTAAAATACGCAAAAGAATGGGTCACATAGAGAAAACTTCAAGCAAGCTTAGAAACAAATTCGAGAACGATCATTCTAAAATGTACATAGTGAACATTACCCTTACATCTTTCTTATGATAAGTAACTACGGGCTTACTAAAATAGGAACAGGAACAGTCATCCTAAATATAAAATAGTTACTTATCTAATAGTTTTATAGAAAAACTTGCTATGCGTTGTATTTTTTCTTTCGGCATGGAGGTTCTTGTCATTACCCTTAACCCAACACAAACAGCATGCAATTGTTCCGCAAGTTCGTTGGCATTGCAATCTAAGTTGAATTCCCCATTTTGCTGCCCCCACAGAATAATATCCGTGAATAGCTGCTCTGATAATGTGAACGATTCCGTTGACTTTGAATCCACATCTTCATCGCGCATTGCCAACTCCACCGCTGAATTCACCATTAAACAGCCAGAAGGAGAATCCTCTTCACCATTTATCATGAAATCAAAAATAAATTCTAGCGCCTCCGTTGCAGTCTTAGAGCGTTTAACTTGTCCTGCAATTTCAGCATTCACCTTATCGCGAAATCGATCCATAGCCTTCAAAAACAGCGTATGTTTGTCGCCGAATGTGTCATACAAACTTCTGCGATGGATGCCCATATGCTCGACCAGATCTGTCATAGATGACTTCTCATAACCTTGTTCCCAAAAGAGTTTCATCGCCTTATCTAATACTACGTTCTCTTCGAATTCCTTGCTTCTTGCCATTATGTTTTCCTCCTCCCATCGATAATATAACATATTGAGAACGATCAGTAAAGAAAGAGAATTTGTTCATTACATTTTTAGTTGATATCGGAGATTTAATCGCTTCCTTCATTACGGAAAGCTATACATGTGCTTGTCCATTATCGGCTACAGATATAAGTTCTTGTTCGGAGAAATAGACAAGAACTAGAACTTATATCTATAGACCAATGAAACTAAGAAACGCGCTAGCGAAGAATTGTTATCTATTGATGTGTTATCAACCATCTTAATCCGAAATCGATATTGCCGAGATTAGGCTCCCGATTAGAAGTTCTCTTTTCTCATCTCCAGATTTATAAGAACCTCCAGTGAACAAAAATTTTCCTTTGTCGTTTCCAACGAGACTTATTTCGCCTGTCCTCGTCGTTTGGTCGCGATCCCAGACACGGACGCTGAAATCAATATGATTGAGATCATCACGGTGTACTACATCTGTGGAATAAGAGGAATCCCAGCTAAATCCTGTAATCTGGTATCCGTTTTCTGTCCACTGCTGCAGATTCCTTATAAAATTTATTTTACTAATCTCATAGAACTGCTCATACGTCAAATCTTTGTTTTTGTTATAATATTCATTCCGATCCCCCAACCATTCATCGATGCCCTCTTCGGAAATCTTCGTACTTTCGTTCGTATAATAAAACTTTCCATCCTCAAGCTTCTCGTAATGGAAATCTTCCTTGCGGAGCTCCTTCGCAACGAGTGGTAAACTTTCTCGCAAATCCTCGTAATAATATTTTACATACACATAAGAAAAGGCTTCCTCATAGTCTCCTTCTTTTATAGTATGAAAAAACCTGGACGCGCTGTAATGATCATAAAGATTCTTGTAAGAAATCCCTTCACCCCGATACTGATTCACGCCCATCCATATGAACGGTATGAGTAACAGAAGAGCTGCCGCGCTAAGAGTCCATCTTCGCTTAATTCGTTTTAACACTCTCTTCGCAGCGAGATCGTGATTCATGACGGTCGGCTGATCTTCTGAAGGTTGGAGCAGGCTTCCCTCCACCATCTCATTGGTCATCGCCGTCTGCTTCTCTCTGCACCCCGGGCATTCCGTCAAGTGCTCTTCGACGAGTTCCTTGCTCTCCTCCGAACATGCCCCATCGATATAAAGCGGAAGCAAATCATACACCACGTTGCAAGGCTGTTTCATGCTTTCTCCTCCATTCCTTTTACAATTCGCTCCTTCGCACGGTAAAACGTCATCTTCGCCCATGATTCCGTCTTGCCGAATAAATTAGCAATGTCTTTGAACTTGAGCTCGCCGAACACTCTAAGAGTAAACACTTCCTTATAGGGCTCGGGCAACGAATGCAGCACCTGATGAATCAACATCGCTTGCTCCCTGAGAAGTAACGCTAGCGTCCATTCGTCGCCGTTCATGCCTTCAAGCAAGTCCGTAGTAGCGGAAGCTTGCCTTTTAGCGAGCTTCTTACGCTCGTTCAAATAAAGATTTTTGGCAATTTGGCACAGCCAGCTGTAGAGGGAGCTCTCCTCTCTGAAACTATTGATATGTAGGAAAGCCCGGTATAACGTCTCCTGCGTTAACTCTTCTGCTGATTCTTCATTTTGCGTCAACGACAACAAAAATCGGCGGACTGGCTCAGCATATTTGTTATACAAATCCGTAAAATCGTTCAACCGTTCACCTCTCCTCCCATGAAGAACCGCATATCTATTAGACAACTGCATTCCGAAATAGTCACAAAAAAAAGGAGTGCGAACAAAATATCGTCCAGCACTCCGTTTGCGTAGCCAGAATCTGCGAAATCCGCAAGTGTGGTATAAACAAAATATACCACATATTGGAAATTATCTGCCCGTTAGTTGAATCTAAAATCGGTATCAGCCTGAAGTTTCGTTACGTTACTGAAGAAAACCGTTTTAGGTCCTGAATGATTGAAAAAATAAATTCTTGATTAAAATGGAAATCTCCAACTAAAGTCGAATTTATATGCCTATTTGAAGTAATACTTGAATTTGATAATAAATATGTAACTACAAAGTCTCCTCTGCGATTGATTCGTTCAACTGACATCGTGAATTGTTCTGGAGACATTGCATGTAAACTGCATTTTGTTGAAACATTCCCAATCTCAACTTGATTAATAAATTGTATCAGCTCGTCTATTGAAAACCATACATTTACATTCCAACCTGCAAATTTGTTATTAATCACATCAATGGAACAGGATAAACTAGGAAGGAGGTTATGTGTGATTTTCTGTCATCAGAATATATCCTAAAGTCATAATCTGTTATAGGTTCAAACATCTTTATCCTCTTATCTCTTACTTGCCTCGCTTTTATATCCCTATTAAATCATCTCAATTATCTTTTTCGATTATATCATTCCGCAACCTGCCCGATAGTTGAGTCTACTCCGATGGAGTTGTTGCTACAAATAACGGTTAGTGGTGCAATCGCTTAGGTATGTTTATTATAATTGAGCGAAGAGTGCTATTAATTCATCGTCTGCCAATTCTCTCCACTGTCCTCTATCTAATTCATCAATAGTAATATTCATAATTCGAACTCGCTCGAGTCTCTGCACTCTATATCCTAGAGCTTTGCACATTCTCCTGATTTGAAGATTTAGACCTTGTGTCAAAATAATTCGGAACTCATAGTCATTTATTCGAAAAACATTACAGGGCTTCGTCATTACTCCCAGAATAGGCACACCGCTGGACATTTCTTCTATAAATGGTTGAGTGATGAGCTTGTCCACTGTCACCACATATTCTTTTTCATGACCGTTCTCTGAGCGCATCATTTTATTGACAATATTTCCATCGTTCGTTAACAGAATTAGTCCCTTTGATGCTTTATCCAATCTGCCGATAGCAAAGATCCGAGTAGGATAATTTACAAAGTCGATAATATTTCCTGCCACTTCTTTTGATGCCGTGCAAGTAACCCCAATTGGTTTATTGAGTGCAAGATAGACGGGCTCCGCTTTACTGGCTATCGGAGCTCCATCTATAAGTACAACATCACTCGGATTTACATCGGCCCCTGCCTCACATACAACACCATTTATCGTAATTCTTTTTGCTTCAATTAGTCGATCAGTTTCCCGCCTCGAACAAAATCCAGTTTCACTTATGTATTTATTGATTCTCATGCTGAGCCTACTTTCCTACTTTTATGAAGACAGTGGTGATTGCTACTTCTCGCAAAACTAACATACCCACCAGGAATGGACCGATCACGCCGCCAACTCGTCCAAAAGATGCAGCCAGTCCAGGAGCCACAGGAACATACCATAATATGGGAAAACTACGGTAAAATAAGTATGATCGTATCTTTGTGAACTAAATCATATAGTACCATAGGAGCACATCGCTTTAATATGGAGTAAAATAATGTAGTTACAGGAGTGTCGATGCGAATTAATCGAATCTTCGTGCTTTTCTCATCTCCAGTTAAAAAAATCTCTGTAGTTCTATTGCTTCTAATGTAGAAATCATATTGTTTAAATTCAGTATAAGTTAGATAAATATTCTAATTTAACAATATAATAGGATAGGCTGGCTGTAAACAATAAAATTGACTTTGAAATTAACAGAGCTATAAAAATCGTCAATTGCTTCGGGAGTATCTGATTTATCAATCTCATCTTGTTGCATCAATTTCGATCACAGGAAACTCTCCTTCATTATTTCTTTACTGCAGGATAGAACCTACTCTGTATGGCAACGTTTAGTTATTTTTATTGCCACTAGGACGTTGAACAATTCACATATAATCAAACTTTGTATGGGGTAATAAATACCCCCCTTTCAATGTAAATATTAACAGGGAACAGCCATCAAATAAATGATGACTGTTCCCTGTTTTGTAAGGTTAGTTTTATCTTTCCTTTGACTTATTCAGAAACTTTAATGACAATTTTACCAAAAGCACCACGACCTAGATGCTCGTAGGCTTGGATAGCCTCGTCGAATGAGTACACTGTATCGATTACTGGATGGATATTTAGTTCATTAAAGGCTTTGTTCATATCATCGAATGCTTTGCGGTGACCGACATAGATGCCTTGAATATGTGCTTGTTTCGCTAATAATGCGAATAAATTCACTTCCGCCATCATGCTTTTCAGGAATCCAATGATATAAATATGTCCTTGTAGCGCAAGCGCCTCGATCGAACGATTAATACTATCTCCACCAACAACCTCTAAAATATGTTGAGCACCTTTACCATTCGTCAGTTTTAATACTTCTTGTTACCAATCTGGCGTATCCACACTGTTAATGCTGCGATTGGTAGTGTTGAAGCCTCTTCATCTGTTAAATTAGCTAGCGCCATTACTGCTGCATATTCATCTAACAACATATATTCCGCTAGGCCACCATCATTCGGTCCACCCACTGCTGTTGGCGCATAGTCTTCGCTTGCTGCCCCATCAACCCATTTTGTGTAAAGATGCGAAACCACACGATCTCCTTCTTTAAACTGGTTAACTTCTGAACCTACACTTACAACAGCTAGTTACTAGAATTCCTTTCATATACACCTCTCCTTAATTATGCAAAATATTCTTTCGATGTTACTAAACTCATGATAGTCAATAGTATACAGTGAGGAACTTCCTTATATCCATATTGATTTTCTCCAAGAACTCTTCGGAAGGAAAATGCCCCATTTCATAATTGATCATTCCTGCTAAGTTGGGAATAATTATTTTGACCTTATTAATAATTTTATCTGATGGAAAAAAGATGTCTTGATTACCGACTATTACCATTGTAGGAGATGAAAAGCTAAGTAATTCCTCTTTCACTGTAAGTTTTGGCATATCCTGTTCCAATTTTACATGTGTGAAAATATCACCAATAATAAGCTTATCCATTGGTTTCATAGTATTATACGACATTACATCAGCAATCTTTTGTAGTTGTTTTTGAGATGAAGTCATATTAAACAATATCATAGGGAGCAAGATTTTTTGTATCATTTTCATTTTGGAACCTAACTGTATACCAGACGGGGAAACCAAAATCGAACATGAGATTTTCTCTGGCATGAATACAGCTAGTCTCAGAATAATACCAGCACCATACGAAGGACCGATAAATGCACTTTTCTCTATATTGAAAAATTTCATTAAGTCAGAAACCCACAAAGCAAAGCTTTCATCTTGTGCTGAAATCCTTGTTTCTGCACTATATCCTGGATGTCCAATTGTGTCTGGCGCATATATTCGGTATTCCTTAAGTAATGAAGAAAACCATGATAAGGTCATAGGGTTGATGCAGTTTCCTCCTTGAAATATAAAGATTGGCTTTCCATTAGTGGGTCCAGTGACCAAAGTATGAGTGTTACCAAAACGTGTGTCTACGTAAATTCTTTCAAACTGTTCATCAAACAATTGCAAGTAGGATTCGTAGTTATCTAGAATTTTTTGTTTTCCTACTTCACTTTTATAAATCGTATGGGAGTGAATGAATATCACCTCTCGGTATTGGGATAAATTCACTAACAGTAAGAAATTTATTTCATTTGGTGAGAATCGCTATTAGGGTTAAGCCTACAATCAACCATGCATCTTTTCTTGGAAATCTTTCAAAGACTTCGTTCAAGTTCTTTATCGTATTTATTATTAATGGGTTGTGCAGTCTCCTTGAAAAATATTTTTAGCATTGGTGGAGCAACTAAAGTTGTCGCAATGACAGCAAGAACAACTGAAGTGAAATATTCGGGCATAAGTAATCCAGCTTGTAAGCCTGTGGAAGCAATGATTAACGCAACTTCCCCTCTAGATATCATCCCAGAGCCAATAGCCCACGAAGAACGATTATTAAATCCTGTTAATCGTGCTCCCAACGCACCACCTATTAACTTAGTAACAATAGCGACTAATGTTAGCACAATCACAAAAGCAATCTGTTGTCCTATTCCTTCAAAGGATACGTTTAACCCAATGCTCACAAAAAATACAGGTACAAAAATGGTATATGCAATAGGTTCAATCTTTGTTTCAACTGTATGCTTAAATGAAGTCTGAGAAATAGCAATACCAGCTGCAAAAGCACCTATAATACCTGCCATCCCCATTAAGTCAGCAAAATACGCAAAGGCAAAACATATCATTAACGCCATTGTTATAACGGCTTCCGTTACTTTAAGATTAGATAATAATATCAAGAATTTTGGAACTACTAACCATCCTACTGCAACGATCACAACAAAAAATATTAGCTTTTTCCCAATAATTAATCCTAATGAAACCTCTTCACCTGTCCCAAGAAAGCTCATCATGATAGCCAAGAGTAAAACAACTAGTACATCATCTACTACTGCTGCTCCTAAAATGGTTGTCCCTTCCCGTGAATTCAGTCGATCCATGTCCTTTAAGACTTGAACAGAAATGCTTACCGATGTTGCACTGAATAATACACCCATAAATAAGGCGGAAATATGATTCAAGCCGAACAGTACTGCTACACCATACCCACCTATAAATGGAAGTATAATTCCAGCTACTGCAACTGAAAAAGCTGATTTCCAATTTTTGCGCAACTGTTCCAAATCAGTTTCTAGCCCTGCAATGAACATAAGTAGTATTACGCCTATCTCTGATACATAATGAATGAAATCATTACTTTCAACCCAACCTAAAACCGCCGGACCTAATATTATTCCTACAATGAGCTTACCTAGAACAGATGGTTGACCTAGTCTTACGGATATATCTCCTGCAATCTTCGTGAAAAAGAGAATCAATACTAAATATAAAATAAACTCCATCTAACTCTTCCCTTCTTTTGTCATTAATTAACTTGAATCAATAAAACACAAAAAGAGCCTGTCATACCAACAGTTGCTTTGCTAAAAAACGCATAGCACACCCTTGGTGACAGGCTCCTCCGAGATCGTGATTTATTAAGTTGAATCAATTATACTGTATAGAACGGCTTATGTGCAACTTCTAATACATTTTTAGCGAGTAGCAATAAAGCCAGGTCTTGGTGTACCTGTAGAATATGGATCTTGAAGTCTATTCTCGACACTATTATAGACATAGAATGCATTGCTTCGTGGGTGCGGGGAAATGTTGCCGCTGGAACCATGCATCAGGTTACAATCAAATAATAGAACGGATCCGGCTTTACCAACTGGCATTTGTATCCCGAATTGATTAACAAGCTTAGTTAAACTCTCTTCATCGGGAACCCCGTATTCCTGTCGTCTGAGAGAGTCTTTATAATGATCATCCGGCGTTTCACCTGTACAGCTGACAAATACACGATGAGAACCAGGAATAACCATTAACGCTCCATTGTATAGCGTATTATCTTCAAGTGCGATGGAACAGCTTAGTGCCCGCATTCGCGGCATTCCATCTTCAGCATGCCAAGTCTCAAAATCCGAGTGCCAATAAAACTCTTTGCCTTTGAAACCTGGCTTGAAATTAATTCTTGATTGATGGATATAGACCTCACTACCTAGAATTTGTTCGATGATAGCTAATAGTCGCGGAGACGCTGCTAACTCCCTGAAACAATCATTATTCTCATGTACCGCGAATATGGACCTCACTTCTTCGCTCTCTGGTTCAAGAATAACTTCGGATTTTTTTGAGCCGTGACTATCAAGTAGTAGTTGCTTCATTTCCACTTGGATTTTTTCCACTTCATCTGCGCCAAAAAAATCCTCTAGGAAAAGATAGCCGTTTTCTTCATAAGAAGCAAGCTCTGCTACACTAATCTCCTTTTGCTGAAGCACCATATTGTGCACGACAGGATCCTTTCGTTCTAATAACCGAGGGGCAGCATACTTGCGTGTAGGATAATCATCCAATCTTTGATCCGTAATCATATTAACAAAACTCCCTTTTTATTAGTTTGTTTGTGAATAATCCGCATATACTCCATCTTCATCATGTACCTCTTGCCCTGTACAAGGAGGATTGAAAATACACACCATTCTCATTTCCGTTGTTCCTCGCAACAAATGCTTCTCATGACCATTAAGCACATACAGCATTCCTTCTCGAATAGGGAATTTTTCCTTCGTGTCAATTAATTCGATTTCCCCTTCTCCCTCAATGCAATAGACAGCTTCGATATGGTGCTTATACCAGATCATTGTCTCAGTACCTGCTTTAATCCGAGTATCATGTAAGGAAAAACCGACACCATCCTCTTTTAACAACAATCTACGACTATTCCATGTTGGGGTATCCACATCATTAGGGGTACCGATGCGTTCCTCCAAATACCTGACGATCATCTACATTCACTCCTCTACAATTGGGCTACTGGTGTCTTTAATTCTGCTGCTACATCATCTATACATTCATTTAATAGTTGGAGTCCTTTATTCAAGCCTTCCAAATCGATCGTAAGTGGAGGCATTAATTTAATAACTTCACTATCAGTTCCCGAAGTTTCCATAATTAGTCCTTGTTGGAAAGCTAACATCGATATTTTTTCGGCAATACCAGGTGCAAAAGCAATTCCTTGCATTAAGCCAATTCCTCTTCGTTCCCCTTCTAATTCTGGGAATCGATGAACAATCTCCTCAAGTGCATGATGTACAATAACAGACTTTTTCTCGATTTCTTCAGTAAAACGATTATTCTCCCAATAATTGAGTGCTTCTGTAGCTGTTATAAAAGCAGCATTATTGCCACGGAACGTTCCATTATGCTCCCCTGGCCCAAACAGATCGAGCTCTGGCTTAATTAACGTAAGTGCCATTGGTAGTCCGTATCCACCAATTGATTTAGACAAGCATATGATGTCTGGTGTCAGATCACTTCGTTCAAAACTGAAGAATGGTCCAGTTCTTCCACAACCCATCTGTACATCGTCGACAATAAGCAGCATTCTATATCTTTTACACAATTCCCCTAATCCGTTTAACCACTCTGTGCTAGCGACATTTATTCCACCTTCTCCTTGAAGGGTTTCAACAATTACTGCTGCAGGAAGAGATATCCCGCTACCACTGTCTCTCAAAAAGTTTTCAATGTAATCTAATGTATTGACATCCTTACCCATGTACCCGTCAAATGGCATTGATATGGCATGGTGTAAAGGGACACCGGCACCACTTCTTTTGAATTTATTGCCTGTAACAGCAAGTGACCCTAAAGTCATACCGTGAAAAGCATTGGTGAAGCTCATAACGGTTTGGCGACCAGTTGCCTTGCGGACAAGCTTCAATGCGCTTTCAACGGCATTCGTTCCAGTAGGTCCAGGAAACATAATCTTATAATCCATTTTTCTAGGCTTGAGAATAACTTCATGGAACTTTGTTAAGAAACTTTCTTTGGCCTCTGTAGCCATATCTAAACTGTGAATAATTCCATCATTCACAAGATAATTAATGAGTTTAGCCTTCATAGTTGGATGATTATGTCCGTAATTCAAGGCTCCTGCCCCTGCAAAGAAATCGATATAAGACTTACCTTCCGAATTCCATAATCGATAACCCGAAGCTTTGTGAAATTTAGTGGGAAAAGAACGACTGTAGCTTCTAACATCCGACTCCAACTGTTTGAAAACCTTTAACTCATCCATTGTATTCATATATATTCATTCTCCTTTGATCGTATTGTTCCAATCTAACGGTCCGATCCGATAGAGATTTTCTTGTTCATGCTGCTGATTGGGGAAACAATTCAATCCGAATCCGTCCGATACCATCATAGTCGTCTTATGTGAAGCAGACCATTTGTCGAATAAACGTTGAGAAGAAAGATTGCTAGGAGCAATGGTTGCTTCAACATAACGGATTTCTGAGCTAGCAGCGACTTTCTCTAATAATCTCATTGCAATGCTTTGTCCTCTGTATTGTTCATCAACGGCTATTTGCCAGATGAAGAGCGTTTCCTTATCCGACGGTAAGCGGAATCCAATAACCATGCCAATTAACTTGTTGTTCTCTGTATCAAATGCAACCTTACAGCTATCCGAGAACCAGTGACTCATAGCTACGTAAAAATACGATGAATTCAAGTCTAGCTTTCTGCTGTCTCTAACCAATTTCCACATGTTCGCACCATCTAAGCTATTAGGCGAACGAATGTCTAAAGTTGTAACGATAGAGGTATTTCTCATTTGGCACCCGCTGCAACTTGATCATTCATGACGATGTCCGTGCGTCCTTTCAGGAATCTAGTCAAAAATGCTTGAAGGCGTGGACTTTGAGGGTCTTCAAATATTTGTTCGGGTGTGCCTTGCTCAACAATGATGCCTCCATCGGTGAAAAGCACACGATCTGCTATATCCTTTGCAAAATCCATTTCATGAGTAATAAGCATCATAGCCATGTTTCCTTCCGCTGCAATTCCTTTAATAACCTCTAGTACTTCTTCCACTAACTCAGGATCAAGTGCTGATGTCACTTCATCGAATAACATAATTTGAGGCTGCATAACTAGTGCTCTTGCTATGGCAACTCTTTGCTTTTGTCCTCCAGACAACTGTACAGGATAATGAAGAATATGATCTTGTAATCCTACACGACTCAACATTTCCAGTGCTTGATGCTCTGCCTTCACTTTAGGTATCTTATGAACTTGAATAAGGCCTTCCATAACATTGCGAAGTATCGTCATATGCGGAAACAAGTTGAAATGTTGAAAGACCATCCCAATACTACTTCGCACTCGATGTAAGTGCTTTTCATTTGCTGAAACCAATTTCCCACGTTTCTCCTCATGCCATAGCATTTCACCATTAACCTCAATCGTGCCAGATGAAGGTTTTTCTAACGTCATTAACAGTCGTGCTATTGTCGTTTTTCCAGAACCACTTGGACCAATAAGAGCTATAACTTCACCAGGCTGAATTTCTAAATCCAATTCTCTAAGAACGGTGTGATCTCCGAATGACTTCGTTATTTTTCGATATCTAACAATCGGTTCAACTTTAGTTGACGGAATATTCTGACTCATTTTGTCAATCCACTCCTTTCCTTTTGTTTCATATGACGCTCCACGCCTCTGACTAGAAGGGAAGAGGGATAACTAAGCGCTAAAAATATGACACCTACAAGCGTAAGAACTTCAAGATATTTCAAGGATTGTGAGCCGAGCTCTTTTGCGGTCATTAGTAGTTCTACCACCGTGATCGCTGACATTGTTGGTGTTTCCTTGAACATGATGATCAGATAATTTCCCATCACTGGAATAGTTGGCGGAATAGATTGAGGAAATACAATTTTAAGCCATGTATCTTTGCGGCTATAATTAAGAGCTTTTGCTGCTTCCCATTGTCCTTTTGGAACTGACTCAATTCCGGATCTATAAACTTCTGCTAAATATGTGCTGTAGTGAATACCCAGTCCAGCAATACCTGCTACAATTGGTGATAACGTTATTCCAAAAGCCTTTGGCAATACGAAAATCAATAAAAATAATTGTATAATAAGTGGTGTGTTTCGAATAAATTCAGTTACTGCACTAACAGGTAATACGATCCATTTTCTTTTGGAACGCTTTGCTAAAGCGATCGGCAACCCAAGCATACAAGCTATAATAAATCCGGCAAAAGTAATTGCTAATGTTATGGGGATGACTTCCAATAGATCTGGTAGAATGGACCATGTGTACTCCCAATCCCACATTATATCCCCCTCCCTACAACAGCTCTGCGTTCAGCCATACGAATTATTAGCGTTAACAGATAAGACGTAATAAAGTAAAAGAAGAGAAGCCAGATAATTATCGCTGGTGTTCGAGACATATCATATGATCGTAGCATCATACCTTGATAGGTTAAATCCATTAATGTAATCAAATATACAAGCGAAGTTCCTTTTAGTAATTCAATTTGAAGATTTCCAAATCCCGGTAGCATCATTGCCCAAGCTTGAGGCAAAATTATTCTTCTCATGCGCTGAAAAGGTGTTAAGTTTAATGCAATTGACGCTTCAATTTGCCCTTTAGGAACAGCGAGAATGGAACTTCTAACTACTTCAGAACCATAAGCACCATAATTGAGTCCTAATGCAACTACAGCTGCACTCATAGCTGACAAGTGAATGTCTAGCAGTACTGGTAAGGCAAAGTACATCCAGAAGAGCTGTACTAGAAGCGATGTCCCTCGAAATATCTCAACATAAACGGTAGCGAGAATTCGTATCACTCGAAAAGGTGATAATCGGGCAAGTCCTGTAATCAAAGCGATGCACAGCGCGACTGCAATACTGTACACCGTTAAGAGAATTGTTATTTTAAATCCCTTGAACAAGGTCGGTAATAAATCGAGTGATAATAAATCCATTACTTTAATAACTCTTCCGTCGTTATGTCACCTGGAAGCTCTTGCTCTGTGAACCCGAATGATTGCAAAATTTCAAGTAATTGTCCTGAATCTTGTAGTTTTTTCAATTCTAAGTTAAAGGCTTCTCTAAAATCGTCATCTTCATGTCTGAAAACAGCTGCTCCATAGCCCCTAACACTTTCTCCATCGATGACGGGCTGTTCGAAGTCCATGACTCTTTCTATCTCATCATCCTTTGCGGACTCCAGCATCGCCTGTAGTGAAGGACCTGTCATGGTGATCGCATCAACACGTCCTGATTGCAACGCAGAAATAGCAGAAGGCTGATCTGGTACCTTTACAATTTGAGAATCCTCGACCCCTACACTTTCAAGATACCCCACTTCAATTGCACCGACCATAACAGCTACTTTTGCATTAGGATTTGCTTTAATATCTTCATAGCTATGCAGGTCCAACGGGTTGCCTGCTAATACTGCAATAGCTTCTCCGATACTATATTCTGGGTTAGCAAAGGCAACCTGTTCAGCGCGTTCTTTTGTAATGAACATTCCTGCAGTGATTAGATCAAATCGATCTGCATTCAAGCCTGGTATAAGTGATCCAAATTCTGTTAGAACACCGTCCATTTCTTCAATACCAAGATTAGATAAGATTGTGCGAGCAATTTCAACTGCTTCCCCTGTTATTGTTCCATCAGGTGTAGAATACGCATAAGGTCTCTCGTTGGCAAATCCAACCGTTATGGACCCCTCTCGTTGAGCTTTGGCTAATGTCGTTTCAGTCTCCTCATTGTTGCCACATCCAATTAGTAACAAGCAAAATAACATCAGGCAAAGTCCAGCGTGAATATACTTTCTCATTTCCTCGTACTCCCTTCGATTTGATTAACACGGTTATAAGCGTAACATAGTTATCCAATTAAGCTCACCCCCGATAATAGACGCTCTCAGCGGCTCACCTGCCCTAAGCAAGGATGAGGAAAGTTGACCTGCCCCTTCCAGCTTTTTCCTGCCAATTCCTCCCTTATGCTACCCTACTGAAAAATCAGATAAATCGCTTCCTATTAAGCAAATGAAAGAAAATAAAAGATAATATTAATTTTTATTAATAAAATGGTGTTAAATGAGGGTATTTTGTCATTTTTCGCCGAGAAACGACAAAAAGATGAGCTGATACTGCTCCGGTTTGTATAGTGGAATTACTACGACATACAACAAGAACATCATAAAAAAAATATGACTATAAATTAATAGACCGGTACAATCACTATATAGTGATTGTGCCGGTCTATTAATTTGAAAAGGTTTTAATTAAGCAGGTGGAATACTTTGAGGATTGTTAAATACATTGTTCGGATCATATTTCGCTTTTACTTTGCGCAATCTAGCATAATTCTTCCCATAATAAACCGGTCCAGCATTTTTAATTCCTTGGTCTGGCACATTAATATAGGAACCTACGATATAGGGTTGAAGTTTTCGACGTGTTTGTCGAACTAATGCTATATTTTTAGCAGCATTCGATTGCTTAGTCCATGAGCTATTCCACTCCACATAAAATTTCGCTTTTCGCCAGTAGAATGCAGTAGCGGTAGGTGATACGCGACTCACTGCACCACCCCAATTGAGGAAGTAGAAACCAGCAGTAGTATTCCCTTCCGCCTTTTCTAAAAACTCACGCATCGCTTTTATAGCCTTTTTAGTAAATGGACGTCGACCAAAACCACTTGAGAACTGATTGCTGAATCTTTGAGTAAGCACTGGATCAGGAGCTAACATAAAATCTAACACTTTGGTATAAGGTAGTAAGCGAACAATCTTTTGTGTAGGGGTTCCGATCTTTATTATAGGCTCTAATAGACGAAGTGCTTCCCTTTTTGACCCAAGGTATAACCCTAACATCGTAACATTGCCGCCAACTTTAGGACCGATGGACAGTTCACTACCTAATTTGTTATTAACGGACGGAGCCCATTTTTGCCAGACTCTGAGTACCTTTTCAAATTGATTCCATGGCCAAGTGATCTGAAATACGGTTGCTTTCTCTGGAGCTCGTCGTACTTTAAACTTGTATTTCGTATAAACGCCAAAGTTACCGCCGCCGCCGCCACGAGATGCCCATAGAAGATCGTTGTTTCTTTTTCTGCTAGCATGAATGACTCTCCCTTTGGCATCAACCATCTCGACTTCTAGTAGATTATCACTAATGAGTCCTGTTGTCCGCTGAACCGGACCAATTCCGCCCCCGAGTGTAATGCCACCGATTCCTACTGAAGGGCTGTCTCCAAAAGGTGCCAAATAGCCTCGTTTGGCTAACGTATAAACGATTTCTCCCACATTATTTCCTGTTTCTACAACAGCTGTTCCATGCTTTTTATTTAATTTTATGCTCTTCATTTTACTTACATCGATGACTAGTCCGCCGTCAACCTGTGAAAGATTGCTTTCCAGAGCATGTCTTCCACTTCTTGGTCGAATAGGAACACTATTTTTTCGTGCCCACCTTATAGCATTTGCTACATCTTTAGTACATTTAGCAAACACAAATACTTTCGGATATCGGTCCGTATGTGGATCCCAGTTTCTACGTGCAGCTTCATAACCGCGTTCTCCTTTAAATATTACTCGACCAGTAAGTCTAAGTTTTGAATTCACACATTCATCTCCTCAAGAGTAAATGACCAATTTGCATATTATTAAAATACACATGTATCACATTCTATGAGGAATGCTTGTATAGAGTATGGGCGTCAAATATATTTGAACTTACATATTTTTTTAATGAAATGGTAAATATAAATTAGTGATGATTTTGAAAAGATTTCACACATAAATCATCACTAATTTTAGATATAGCCTTGAAAGGCGGTCTTATTTAGCATGGATAAAGGAAAAGTTAAACTATGGACAAAGCAATATTTAATTATTATATTATTGTCTTTAGTAATGTTCTCTTCTTTTTATATGATTACAGCAGGTTTCCCAATTTTTGTATCGACCATTAGCGATAATCCTGCGATTGCAGGAATCATGACGACGACCTTAATGTTAGCCTCACTAATTACGCGCTTCTTTGCAAGTGTAATTATCCAAAAAGTTAATATGAAATTACTCCTTATTATTTCCCTCCTTTATTTTTTGGGCACAATCGGACTTACTTTTTTAAACAATTCCGTCGGATTTTTAATATTTATTAGAGCATTACAAGGTATTGGATTTTGTATGCTTACGAATTTAGTCTTTACGATATCAAGTAATATTGTTCCTAAATCTAGGTTAGGTGAAGGCATTGTTTTTTTTGCAATGTCTACAAGCGTTGGGACAACTTTGGGACCACTAATAGCTATTTCTTATCTTACAAAATATTCATTCCGGTCGATGATGATGTTAACACTGAGTCTTATGTTTTTTTCATTTGTGTGTAGTTTTTTTACAAAAAATACGGTTAAAAAAGAAGCAGAAAGACCACAGGAGTCAACTAAAGAACCTTTCTATAAGTACATGTTTGATAAGCGTGTCCTTCTCCCATGTATTTTGGTAGCGTTCAATTATATGGCAATTGCAGGAATTGTTAACTTTATGGGGGCGTTTGGTAAAGAGATCAATGTTGGTGGTAGTATTTCACAGTTTTTCATCGCGCAAGGGATTGCAATGGTATCAATTCGGGCTTTCTCCGGTAAAATTTTTGATAAATTCGGTCACAGAATCCTTATTATTCCAGGTTCTATTGCAGGGGCTGGAGGTTTGTTCTTATTAGGGTTTTCTTCTAGTATGGGGCTGGTTTTGTTATCAGGGGTATTATTCGGAATAGCTTTTGCCATAATCCATCCAATTATCCAAGCTTGGGCATTAACTCTTGTTGAACCCGAGAAAAAAGCAACAGTCAATTCTATGCTTCTTATTTTTATAGATTTTGGTCTGGCCATTGGATCAGTAGGACTTGGATTTTTAGCAAAGAGTGTCGGGTACGGCATGGCTTTTAGTTATTCTTCCGTTTTTATGATTGTTATTTTGTTATTGTATCTAATTGGGAGCAAGAAAAGGGTAACATTTATAGCTAATAAGGAAAAATGATCCTGAATGAACCACCTTTACAATACTACCTCTAAAGTAACAGGATGACCCTATTGCTATAATTTCATTTACGAACGAAGTTGGACACTAAGAGAGTATATGTATGGACGACAAAAAGACGGCACTAATGCCGTCTACATTCGATATGACTAGTTCACCATTTATTTGGTCCTTCATTCATCGTTATTTGAATCGATATCACTCTCTATAGAATTTATCATTGATGTTACTGCTGAGCATGGACTTATAGCAGGATTGCTATTGCTACTAACGCCGTACAACAAGTTATATCGTGTCAAATGCTGGTGGTGGGTTAAATCGTTCATTAATGTGATCTTCTATGTAAATACCTGGAGTCATATTTTAAAAAGACAATTGTGGAATTTGGTGGAATCGCAGTTTGAGTCGGTCGGTTACTATAGAACATTGTCTAAAGGGCGTAATTACGATGGTGATAAAAGGTTTGCTAATGATTTTTGTAGCTTAGTTACCAATGATTGTGGAACTGAATAAGGTTCGCTAGCTTGAGTGAAAGAAGCTATATTATTGCATACCATCTCCACCTTTCAAATATGTACATGACTTTCACTAGCTAGTATAAATTATACTCACCAATTAGTTAAAAGGAATATTTTGTGATTCGGGTTCATTTCGTTTACTTAGTGACCATATAACTACTGGAATAAGAAGCAGTGCAAGTCCACCTCCAGCAAATGAAAGGGTTGCAAAACTTGAGTGTGCTACAACCATACCGGATAGAGCTCCACCTGCTGCCCCAGCTAATGCAATTAACACATCAATAGTTCCCTGAGTTTTGGCACGGGTTGTTGGATCTGTTGCATCTACAATGATTGCGGTACCGCTAATTAAGCCGAAATTCCAACCAATTCCCAGCAATGAAAGAGCAACGATCAGTATCAACATCGAATCTGGAGGAGCCATTGCAGCCACAATACCTGCAAACAATAGAACTACTCCTGAAGCAATTGACATGGTAATACGTCCAATCTTGTCTACTAAAATTCCTGTTATAAGTGAGGGTAAATACATCGAACCTATATGGATGCCGATAACTAGTCCTATGTCTCCTAGACTATGACCATGATGTTTCATATGTATCGGTGTCATTGTCATAATCGCGACCATCACGATTTGCGTCAACACCATTACTGTTGCTCCTACAACCAGTCCTCTGTTGTTATTATGTATTTTTTTATTGTCGAATGCCGGCGCAGGCTGTGCAGTTTTCTTTGCTAGTTCTCTTGCTACAAGCAATGGATCGGGACGTAGAAAAATTAATAAGACCAAACCCGCCAAGATGAATGCCGAAGCAGCTAAAAGAAACGGACCCGTAAGCGCTGGAAAACCAATTTCCGTGGCAAATCGCCCCGTAACTTCAACCGTATTTGGACCAGCAACTGCTCCGAATGTAGTCGATACCATCGCAATACTAATCGCTTTGGCGCGCTGGTTAGGCATTGCCAAATCTGTTCCTGCATATCGCGCTTGCAAGTTCGCTGCCGTTCCTGCTCCATAGATAAGGAGCGAGAAGAACAACAGCATTATACTATTCAATTGCGCTGCGATTACGACACCGATCGCTCCAAGGCCACCGACTAAAAATCCACCGGCAAGCCCGAACCGTCGCCCATGCCGTTGTGAAAGTCGTCCCACTAACAAAGCAGCTATAGCAGAGCCAAACGTAAGCAATGCGGCGGGTAAACCTGCATAGCCATCTGACCCCAACATATCCTGAGCAAGCAATGCACCTACCGTAACCCCGGCAGCTAATCCCGCTCCTCCAAAAATTTGTGAAAGGACAATGATGAATAAGGATCTTTTATATAACTTTCTTTGCATATGTGTGGAATCGACGTAAGTACGATTACTACTATTAGTTCTACGCTGGGGTTCATGCTTCATCGCTTAGAACCACCTTTCTAGTGATTGTTAAGTTCTTTCCTAATAAGTTCTAGATTCATTATAACAGTATTATTATAAGACTATCTTTAATTAATTGTAGAGTAGATACTTTTGTGTTAGTCTTAAAATAAATATGGAATAATATGTTAGGGGGATTTTGGATGATAAAAATAATTAAAACTTTTCGGTTTTGGTTTACGTTAATTTCAGTAATGATTGTTATTAATAATATACTAGGTTGGGATGATAAGAACCTTTTACTCTATATCTCTACACCTCCACTTTGGATTAATGAATGGATTTCTTTTGGTCCTGGCGGAAGAATGACGTTAATAATATTTTATGTTGTTAATCTTTTGACTTGGTTCTTAGTTGGTTCACTACTTGATTTTATACTCAATCGTATTGTTAGGAAATTAAGAAAAAACGACAATTTTCAATCGTGATCTGGTAGTCATCAACCAGTCAGTGTAAGATTGAAATTAATATAGACAATGATGTTACTTCATATATATACTTAACACTAGTGTAAAGCATCTGGACTAGTTCGTGAGCAAAGTTTTGGAGAGATATGATGAATAAGAAGCAGCAACAAACTACTCGAACAAAAAAACGAATATTAGATGCATCTAAAGAGCTATTTATTAAAAAGGGCTATGCAGAGACTTGGATCTGAAAGAAACGTTGTTGATCTACAAACAAGCAGTTGATGTCTTTTTGTATGGTATTGCAAAAGAATAGTTAACCACAATAAATAATCCGCTCTTCGCTATATATGTAAACGTAAAGCCCGACTCCACTAGGAATCGGGCTTTACGTTTACATATCGTTTAAGAATTTGCTCCTGTTAGCTTACTTTTACTTTTTGATCTCGACTGCCTAACGTTAGTATCAAGTAACAGCCAATCAAAGCTAGTATACGCAGAATTAAGTCCGGCTACATAACCCTGGTCTTCACTCGCTAATTTGGACAAGAATGTTCCTGCTGCAGGTCGCAAAAGATCACATGCTGCAAATATAACAATGGTGACTACTAGCAGAACCAGAAGCTCTTGACCAGAATTATGCCGAACATCAAAAAATAGTCCGAAGACTGTTTCAAAGTTCGAAAGTGCAAACCCAAGCACAAGTAATACAATTAGTGCCAAGAAAGATGGTGCTTTCATCGAACTCATCAATTGCTGAGCTATGCTTTGTTTCTAAATAGTAATTCCATTCATTATCCTCCAAGTATCCAATCGAATGCTTTTCTAATCTCATTAATACGGATAGTCAGTAACAACAAGATATCATGATTATAGAACAAACGTTCAGTGTTAATTAACGAAAATAATAAAAGAAAATAGACACACCTCTTAAGGATGTGTCCATTGCTCAACAAGTGGCTAGTTAAACTAAATCGTAATTTGGATAGTAAGTTTTTCTTGCTCATAATGAATAAAGATATCACCTTGATACTTCATCGTTACTCTTCTTATTATACCTAAGCCATTTCCTCTTAACCCATCATTATTCACTTTTGAAGTATATCCATTTTGAAATAGGCTCTTATACTCCTTGCTGGAAAGCAGAGTAGGATTTTCGACAGTGAATATATACTTTTCACCAATCGTCTTACAAATAACGCTTATTATCTTGGGTTCCGTACCAGTATATACTTCAACAGCTTCAATTGCATTATCTAATAGATTGGAGAGGATTTTGACAACATCCATAGATTCAATTCGACTGAAATTACTTTGGTCTACTTTCAATTGAATATGTATATCTTTGGATTGAGCCAGTTCCCATTTGCTTTGCAATATGACCATCAATGCTGGATTTTGAATCCGAAGTGATACATCTAATGCTTTTGAGTCAACAGTAAGCTGTTTTAGATACTCTCCAGCTTTTTCATATTGTTTCAAATAAATCAGTCCATTAAGAACTTGAATATGATTCATGAGATCGTGTCGGCTTGATTTTAGCGTACCTACTATTTTACCTAGCTCGGAGATATACATTTTTTCAGTTTCTTTTTGATCCTGTTGTAATTTGTGTTTATACCATTTATGTAATAGGTACACAGCGATGATCAGTACGATAGCAAATAATATATCAATGAAGAAAGTAATTTTATTATTTATTACTACTTGATGGCTGACTTGCTCTAGCTCCTTGGCGTCTATATCAATGCCAACAACACCTAAAATTTCGCCATGATCGTCATAAAATGGAACACCAACCGAGAAATATGAAGTGTTATGTTCACCATCTAGTATTTTTGTGAAGTACTCCTGCCCGTTCTTGGCTTGTATAATCTGAAATTCAGGAACAGTACATACTGCTCCAATTGGTAATTCAGCTATACCATCTGGAATTGCTGCTATCATCACTTTTGATATATTACTTTCATCTAATAATAAAATGTAAGTAAAGAGTGAATTTATTTTCTTGTGATACAGTTCCAAATACTGTTTTATTTGTACTCGATTTAGATCGTCTTCGTGCGGATTTTCTAAAAACTGTTCATATGCTTTTTTATCTAATTCATCTGCAATATTATTTGCGATTTTAATGTAATGTTTTGCCAAAGTAATTCGCGCTGAATTTTCGGTTGAATAGTATGAAATAAGTAATTTTGAACCTGTCAGAATGCTCAATATAACAATGGAGATAAGCATAAAAATAATAATTCTTTTAGTGGGATACTTTTTTCTAAGTTTCAATGTTCAGTTCCTATTCCGTTGATATATTATGTGTTTGCTATTTTATTATATAGATAGTTGAGAAAAAAATGTATACATAATTTAGGGGAACCGAATAAGATAATATTTTATTAGCTTATTAGAAAATTTATATAGTTGCATGATTATTATAGTTTGAACTCTCTATTGTCATATTTGGTTAAATATGACAATAGAAAATAATTGAAGCAACAAACTTTCTTGTGTGGCTTTATTCAGATTACGGTACAGTTAAGAGTTTTCGTCACATTCGAGGTCAAAACGAGTTGCTAACCAAATTCAAATGCTTCAACAAGGATAATTGTAATTACACGATATTAAAAACACTCCCAAAGTTAGATTTTAGTCTCTAACTTTGAGAGTGCTGCACCTAATGCTTGCAAAAGCATTCTTACTTGCGATTTAACTAAGCCGCTCAAAGGCAAGATATCTGCACCGCCGTCTCCGTATTTCGTGAAAAAGCCTGTGACAGCCTCGGCAGCATGATCTGAGCCAATGACTAGCATGTTTTTTTCTCCTGCAATGGCGTATTGCGTAAGCATTCTAACCCGTGCCTTTATATTACCTTTATGGAAATCTGAAATAGCGTTATCGACACTCTGCTCATAGGTTTCCGCAAGCGCATCTACCCCAGCAGCGATATTGAACGTTACATTTTCCGTTGGTTTGATAAAGGAAAGTACTCTTTGCGCGTCCTCTTCATCCTTTTGTCCCCCATAAGGCAGGCGAACAGCGATAAACTTTTTGTTATAACCACGCTCGTTCATTTGATCTATGGCAAGCTGTGCGAGCTTTCCGGCGAGTGTTGAATCTGCCCCTCCGCTATCTATATAATCTCCTTTATCTGTACAATTGGTGTTTCTTCAAGTAGGCGTACACACTTTCAGGAATAAGATAACGCGCTTCACCGCCTAGCTTAAATTCCTCCCGCACATACGTTGAGCTAATTTCCATAGTTAGTCCCTTATCAACAAGGTGAAAAGTTTGACCATCATTAACCTGACGCAATATTGGCGAGCGACCAATATCAACGAGTAAATCTGCGCCCATGATGAAATAAATGTCATCGTCAGCATATTTCGTTGTAAAGTGACGAAGTGTTTGGTAGGTTGCTATCTCCCAGCCTAGTTGCTGAAATTCGTAATCATCAACTTCAAATTTATCATTTCCCGCTATAGCTAACTGGATCAAAGGAAGAACCATAAATTCCAATCTTCATCTTATCTCTCCTCACGTGCTTGATCTAATGCTCTTTCTATGAGCTGTCGTTTGTTGTTCCAGCAAGCATCGCTTAATGTTACTGGATAGATAGGTGGATTGAGTAAGCGACGATATTCCTCTCAGAAAAGGGCAAGGCTTGCTTTTGCATATTTCCTATTATGGTCTAGAGTAGGAAGCTCATACACTAATTGTCCTTTAACCATTACATCTACCTGCAGCTGAATGGCTTCAAAGTTCTTGATTGTTTTCATCATATGGCTATGCAGTGGATGAACTAATCGGATCTGATCCTGCGGTAAATCTTCATTGTGCAATGTAATATAATCGCCCTCTGCGATGCCTGTTTCCTTATTAATTATTCTCCACATTTGCTTATTACCAGGATTAGAAATCTTATCGGGATTGCTACTAATTTTAATCGTATCGACCATTTGTCCATCGTCTTCAATTTGTACAAGCTTATAAACTGCTCCGAGTGCAGGCTGCGTATAAGCTGTTATAAGCTTAGTACCAATTCCCCACACATCAATACAAGCCCCTTCACGCTTAAGAGATAGAATTGTCACTTCATCTAGATCATTAGACGCGTAAATCTTAGTTTGCTTATAACCTGCGTCATCAAGCATTTTACGTGCTTCTTTAGATAAATATGCTAAGTCTCCACTATCTAAGCGAATACCTACAAAATTGATGTTTTCCTTCATTTCATTGGCTACTTTAATTGCAGTAGGAACACCAGATTTGAGTGTATCGTACGTATCTACTAGGAAAACGCAATCTCGATGCGTCTGAGCATATTTCTTGAACGCAATATATTCATCACGGTACACTTGAACCATTGAATGAGCATGAGTTCCAGCAATTGGAATTCTAAATAGCTTTCCCGCTCTTACATTAGAAGTTGCATCAAAGCCCGCAAGGTAGGCTGCACGAGTTCCCCATATCGCTGCATCCATTTCTTGTGCACGACGTGTACCAAACTCCATTGCAGTTTGATTACCTATTATATTTTTCAAACGACTAGCCTTCGTTGCGATCAATGTTTGATAATTTACAATATTGAGAATGGCTGTTTCGATCAATTGAGCTTCCACCAATGGCGCGTCTATAACCATTAACGGTTCATTGGCAAATACTACTTCACCTTCACGAACACTTCGCAGCTTCCCAGTAAAACGAATCGTTTCCAAAAACGTAAGGAAATCATCTTGATAGCCCTCTTCACGCAAGTATTGAAGATCCGTTTCGCTAAATTTGAAGTCTTGTAAATAGTGAACAACCCGCTCAAGTCCAGCAAAAACTGCATAACCATTGTCAAATGGTAGCTTGCGGAAATACACTTCAAAAATCGCTCGTTTTTGGTGTTCGTTCTCTCTCCAGTACACCTCTGCCATATTAATTTGGTAACGATCAGTGTGAAGTGTTAAGCTATCGTCCTGCATATTGTATCTCATTATAATCGCTCCTTTTGCCCTCGTAACTTGTATTAAATTATCTTTGCGCCTAATGTATGCTCGAAATGTGCTAACGCCCATTCATGACCCACTTGATTAAATGAAGCGACTGCATCCTTCACAATAACGATGCGATAACCAAGATTGTACAGATCTACAGCAGTGTGCAGAATACAAATATCGGTACATACTCCAACTAAGTAAACCTCTTCAATTCCTCTCGCACGAAGCATTATATCGAGAGTTGTTCCTGCAAAGGCACTGTAACGCGTCTTATCTAGCCAATGTACATTGGGTTCGTCTCGACTTTCTTCATATACCTCCTGCAATTGTCCATAGAGCAATCTTCCATTCGTATTCCGCAGGTTATGCGGTGGAAATAATTTCGTTTCAGGGTGGTAAGCATCTCCTTTATCGTGTACGTCGATAGCAAAAATAATGTCTTCACCGTTTTCGATAAATGTCTTCGTTATAGCAAGAACCGCGGCTTCGATGCTTTGACCTGCTTCTCCACAAGTTAAAGTCCCATTTGTAGCAACAAAATCATTCGTATAATCAATATTCAATAACGCTCTTTTCATCGTAAACACCTCTTATTAATATAATTTATAATTATTGAACTGTTAACTATTTAATTTGAAAGAAAGTACCACCTGATTAGCTCATGTGGTAAATCGAATAATTAATAGATACTTCCTTAAAGCGGTACAATTGTGTCTTTCTTTTGGAAGTACGAGTAACTGTTTTGCCCTCTATCGCTTCAATGAACGGAAGCTGCTTCATCTTACGAATAAAGGAAGGATTAGACATAATCACTGGATCGTCCGTTACCGTTGCAAGTACTGCCTGTAATTCAGAATACGTAAATTCTGCCGGTAAAAACTCTTTTGCCGTTGTCGTTTGTAGCAGCTTCTGCGAGATGACAGCAATAGAATCTTGAATTATTTGCTTGTGGTCAAAGGCTAAATCCAACGAAAGAACTTCCTTCACCGAAAACATCCGAACATCGGAAGCATCATCCCCTGCTTTTCGATTCGAAAGCTTATGATGGGGAACAATTGCATAAAATGCATTACTTATAATCCAACCACGTGGATCACGTCCTGGCTTATCATACACACCGAAATGCTCGATATGGAGATCCTTTACACCAGTCTCTTCTTCCAGCTCTCGATGTGCAGCCATATAACTCGTTTCTGACTCATCGATAAATCCTCCTGCGATCGCCCATTTACCTGCTTCGATATTCGGTTTGCCTTCAGAGTTCTGCATACTGCGCTGAATTAGCATCATTTGCAAATCCATAATAGGTGGAGAAAATGGCTTTTGCTCAATTGGAACGATTGTAAATACCGCAATATCTGCTGTATATCCATCAGGCGTGCGATAATCTTTAACACTGTATTGCTCAAGTGCGGCTTTATTTTGCTTGCTGCTCATATCTACCCTCCTAAAACTTTTTGTGTACTTCTCGAAATGCTGCTTGTCATAAAAAGTACCACGAAAGCATACGCTTAAACTTTTTGTGTACTTCTCGAAATGCTGCTTGTCATAAAAAGTAGCATCGAAAGCATACGCATAAACTTATATATTCACAATTAACAAACTGTTAATTAATATCCTTGAACTAATTAAACTATTCTTTTCATCTTTTGTCAACTCTTATTTTACTACCTTGCTGTTTTTTAGCGACGTATTCTGTTTATACAGAATACGTCGCTAAAAAGTCCAAAATCTGGAGCACATTTGACTCCACACTGTTCATATGCGTGTTTATTGTGATTTCTGGATGTACTGGTGTCTCATAGTTATCAGAAATACCAGTAAATGCTGCGATCTCACCTGTTATCGCTTTTTCATATAAGCCTTTTACATCTCTACGTATACATTCCTCCAATGGACAATGTACATATACTTCGATATATGACTCCAGTTCTGCTCGCGCATAGTCTCGCATTTCCAAATAAGGCGCAATCATAGAGATGACCGTCGTAACACCATTGCGGTTCAAGAGATTGCTTATATAGACAGCACGACGAATGTTTTCCAGCCGATCTTCTTTACTGAACCCAAGCTCTCGTCCTATTTCACGTCTAAGCTCATCGCCATCCAAGCATTCGACCTTAACTCCACTTTCCCGAAGAGCAGTTGTCAGTGCTAATGCTGTTGTCGTTTTCCCGGAGTTTGGAAGTCCTGTTAACCATATTGCGGTTCCGCTCAATGCACTCAATATGCTGTTCCCCCTTTACTGAATAAATGCGATTCGTTCAAGTAAGCGATCTCCATAAATAGGCTCTAACTGCAGCTCCTCCATATGAATGTAGCCGATATAACAATCACATTGCTTCATACGGCATGGACTTTCTTGAGAAATTCCTTCTAGCCCATCCCTATACAGGTTTCCAATTACTTGACGATCCTTATAGCAGCGCTTAACACGGCCGTCACCTTGGACATAAAACACATTTTGCCCAGCACGACATGGCTTACCCATACTGTCATAATCTTTAGCATTAAGGACAAAATGGGGGTCCATTTGGGTCAAAAACGCTATTTCCTCGTCAGAATAGTAATTCGGTTTATCTTTGAAAGAGTTCACCCACATATAAATATCTTCAGGTAATGCCTTCCTTAGGGAAGCAATGGAGTTGAACGCACTTTTGACACCGACACAGCCTACACTGAGCGGAATTTTTTGAGCATAGAGCTTGTCGCATTGCTCTAAAAATCGCTCTTCCTTCGTCTGCCCAGGATGGTAGGTTGCCCAGAAGGCAGCCGTCACTGGATTTAAATCACGTGTCCAATCGAGCTTAACGGATAAATTAGTTTGTATAGCTACTTTAATTACATGCGGCATATGGGATAGCTCAACCAAGGCTTCCCTATACCAACGATGCGTAAGTCCTTCACCATAAGGATTAAAAAACACGGACAGCTGGTCCGCCTGATTCTTTACCCAATCGACAAAATTCTGCACCTGTAGCTGATCTTTAGCCAATGTTTCTCGGCTATCCGTGTTCTTACTGAAAGGACAGTACGGGCAGTCGTAATTGCATGAGCTTAAGCTGCCGCGAAAATAGATCGTTGTCTTCATGAGATCACACAGCTTTCCATATGAGCCCTTATCTCTGGAGAAATGAACCAATCTCCAACAGCATCCGAGTACATTAGCCCTTCTTTCGTCAGGCGCAGCACCTCATCTTCGATAACAGCAAGCTCCGTATGCAGCAGTAGATTCAGCTCGGGATAGTCGACGAGAGCTGACGTTGCGAACCTCTCCACATAGCTACCTAGTGACAATCCTTCCGTATGCAGCAACGATTTTAGAATAAAGCGGCGCTGCTGATCGTCCTTACTCAGCACAATGCCGTAATCTGCAAATGTGTAATCCGTTGTAGCTACATAGTCGGCAATGATGCTTGCTGTAGCTGCACGCCCTACGCTGTAGCGCGAGGAATAATGGACGGAGTTAGTATAAGAGCGTGCGCCGCAGCCGAGTCCGATCATGCCTTCATCGTGACAGCCATAAGGAAGCAATGGTTTCTCCGAACCGGCTTCCGCCTTGGCAAATCTACGCATAGAATACTGAGTATACCCATTGGCAAACAAACGTTCCTGCGCAGCACTATAAAGCTTTAGTCTCTGATCCTCGCCACTTTGTCTTATTTGCTCTGGCTTTACAATCGTGTGCTCACGAGTATATAGCGGGTAAATAAATATCTCCTCTGGCTCATAAGAAAGTGCCTTATCTAGCGAATACATCCATGATTCAATAGTTTGACCGGGAAGCCCATAGATCAAATCCAAATTAAGGATCGGAAATTGGTACTGCTTAAGCTGTTTCAGCGCTCTTTCAACTTCCTGCGGTTTTTGCGGACGGAAGATCGCTTCAGCTTCCGCTTCTATGAAGCTTTGAATCCCCATGCTGATCCGATCTACTTGCCTGCTTTTTAAAATATCTAGCCGCTCGGAGTTTATCGTTTCGGGAGAGGTCTCTACTGAGATTGAAGCTTGGACTGGATCCATACCCATTACATTGTGCGCAATTTGAAATAACCGATCAAGCTGAGCAGGTGCAAGTAAAGTCGGCGTTCCACCTCCGATAGCAAATCTAGCAATCGGCTTATTCTGAATGAATGGAGCCCACTGTTGGGCTTGTCTTTCCAAAGCATCGACATATTCGGTATGTACATCAGCTCTCTTGTCAGGCAATGTGAATAAATTACAAAAGCCGCAGCGAGCCCCACAAAATGGGATATGCATATATAAAAAGAATGTGTCTGCCAATTCCTTGCTCCACAGCTCGGAAAGCGGCAGCTTCGTCTCCAATTTTCGATAGGAAGTTTTGTGCGGATATGAGTACAGATAAGATCGGTAAGGATCTGATGCTAGGCTGTCCTTCCAACTACGCATACTATCCGGATTTTGAATGATGTCCAAATAATTACTGTCCACCGTATAACTCATAATCATTTCCTCCTAAACTTTTTTGTTACATCATTGAATACGCCTTACGATAAACAAAAAAGTCACATCGAAAGCATATACTGCATCTTACAAAATAAATTCGCGA
Organism: Paenibacillus sp. Y951; assembly: GCF_056786395.1. Lineage (NCBI taxonomy): Bacteria > Bacillati > Bacillota > Bacilli > Caryophanales > Paenibacillaceae > Paenibacillus > Paenibacillus sp. Y951. Next base: position 119,366 of record NZ_JBXCIY010000007.1, read on the forward strand.
TAAGGCACATTCCATACGACCTCGTGTGCAAGGCGGTGTCCGTTGTAGCCATCTTCACCGAAGGCGGTGCCATGATCAGAGAACACCATACAAAATACGGGTCTTTCCCGTTCCCTGAAAGCCTCAAACAATCGTCCAAGCTCGCCGTCTACATAGCGAAGTGCCGCACGCTGCGTCTCTACTGAGTCTTTCTTTGCTCCTGGTACGAAATAATGATTCGGTCCATGAATCGCTGAAACATTCATAAACAGAAAGAGGCGTTCAGACTTATCTGCATTTTGCAGTAACTTGAGTGCATGGTTCACTTGATGCTCTGTAGAACGCGGATTCGTCACACCAAAGGTCATTCTCCAATAGCTTTCCTGAAAATAGCTAGGAAGCACTTTTGCCAGCGGAACTTTTTTCGTGAAAAAGATCACTCCGCCAATACAAATTGTACGGTAGCCCTCAGCCTGAAGACCAGAGACTATATCTGTTGTATCAAATTGCCATGTATACGGATGTATCTTGAATCCCGTATTTTTCGAGTGAAATAATCGAACATGCTCTGACTTGTTTGTTGTAGCGGGCGTCGGCAGAAATCCACCAAAGAAAGCATGATGTGCCGCATAAGTGAAGCTACCTGGCGTGTGCCGCAATTCCCAATGTCCGTCACCGCACAAATTCGGGCAGTTTTCTTCCTCCATTACAGCGACATCATAACGCAGCGTATCTAGTGTAATCATGAGAATATCATGTGTTCCGACAATTTCATTCATATTAAACAACATAGTGTTCCCCTTCCATTTAGATAGTCGAAGGGCGTTCGATCATTCTCATCTCCCATTCATAGGGGGTATATCCTTCATAATGACTATCATATAGTAAATCTCCGAATGGGTTAACATCCAATATATAAGGGCGATAGGAGCCGCTGCTCAATAATACATCTATGCCGGCAACGGTAGAACGCGGAAAGACCGATAACGTTTGTTCGGCACATTGTTGCACGGCAGCTTGAAGCTTGTCAGATAAGCCAATCTCCTTCATGCTCAAGCGGTCGCTATCAAGATGCAGATTCGTTATGGGTGTTCTGCTTGCTCTAGCAATGCTGTGACAAGCCTTGCCTGCTACGACTAGCTGACGAATATCGAATGTACGATTCTCATAAGATGCTTTCGGAATCCATTGCTCCACATGAGCGCCATGTCCTAATAACCAGTTGATGATTTGGCGTATAGTACGGTGTTCTTTGTAGTTCACTAGCTTTTTTACGTTATAAAATAATGGAGGTCTGTTTTGATAGTTCTCCACACCTATTGTAGTTACAGCCGATTCTGCTCCTGTAACGGGGTTGACTTGATACGCAATGACACCGCATGCGCCAGAACCTGCTGCTAGCTTAATAAATAGGCGGTATGTTCGCTCACTAGCCATAGCTTCACGGAGCGTTTCATAATCTGGAATGGTCTCCGGTGTTGCTAATCTTCTAGCCACTGGCAATCCAGCTGCTGATAAAAGCTCGTGTGTATACCTTTTATCGAACATAGCCGCTATATCCTCAGGAGCATTCATCCATCGTGGTGTATTCCATAGTTGAATGGCCTCCCGGTCCAGTTGCGATAACAGTCTGCAATATCCGCGAAACCACTGGGAAGGATGATACAGCTTACCGTTGACTTCCTTCATGCTTCGGGCCATCTTTGCCGAAATAGGCGGAGCGGTGTTGTTATACTTAAGCCATCGCTCGTCTATATGAGTGCTTGCCGCATCAGCTGCGCCAAGTGCAATCAGCTCGCGTTCTACTTCAAAAACCTCCCCTGGTGCATCGATCCGTAGCAAGGGCGGTTCATTCATTGCTTGCCCCAGGCTTTGGACAATCGAACTTAAGGAAGCTCTTCCCAGCAGCACATCGAGATAATTCAAAACAAGGGCTGGGGACAACCCCAGCCTAGCTCTTGCCGCTTGCAGTCCTGCTGTTCTTCTGTTACCGGAATTGCCAATAATAATCATCGATTTCATCGTTATTCCGTCAAGGAAGGATAGCGATAATCGTCGTCATCATCAGAATCCTGCCGATCGCCGATATCTACCTTCAAGCCTGACTGCTTCCAACGATTCATCATTTCATCCGACATAAAATGATAGTTTAAATCAAGCAGTTCCAGTTTCTTTATCTTCTCACTTTGAATAAGTGCTTCAGCTCCCTCATCCGTCAACGTTCCCAAAGAAAGATCCAATGTATGTAATTGATCAACAATCGGTGCATTAGCTACAGCAATAGCAATTTCATCTTGAATTTCACTATCTTTTAGACCAAGATAGGTAAGCTTAGGGAATTTTCCAGGCTCGATCAGCGGAAGAATATCTTCGAGGCTGCCATCAAATCCGTAATCCTCAACTCCTAAATAAAGCTCCAGCTTTTTCAGGTTTTTAAAACTGCCCTCGCTAATACTAGTAATGACGTCTTTTCCAAGTCCGCCGCAAATAATAGTAAGCTCCTTCAGCTTGTCATGATGAGCTGGATCAAGACTAAGCTCTGTGCTTCCTTTAATCGTCAATGATCTAAGCTCGGGATAAGCAGAAAGAATCGGTCCCAGGTTGGATTGATTAATCCAAGAGACTTCACATTCTTCAAAGGACATATCGCCAATATACAAGCTGCAAAGTTGCGGAAAACGGTCTTTCAAGCGAACAAGAGCTTCAACAATTTCACTTGAATCATTCTCGTATGCGCCACCCCAGTCACCGATGATAAGGCTATCAAGCTGTAAGCTCTCATCCTTGCCGGCAAGCTCCTCGATTAAATCTACTATTTTGATTCCATTCTCGTATTGATCATAATCGACAGATAGTTTACATTCGGACATAAAAATACCTCCCAAAAACTTTTTTATTGCTTCCTTGATATACATCTACATGCAAAAAGTTAGCACCGAAAGCATAAGCTATAATTGGATAATAATTACTTTCTAAGTATATCATAAAAAAGCCATCTCTCTAATATGAGAATGGCCTATATCTTTAGTTCCATCCATTATAATTTGCTTAGTCTGCTAGTAACTCTAATATAAACGATTTTAAATCGACAATACGTAAGTATTGTGGTCTTTGATCTGACCCACTAATAATAAGTGGTACAAGCGACACTTCTTGATCAAGAGAACCGTGCCCACCTCCGCCTGTATGTGTTGGTGAACTATTGCCAGAGAATTCATAACCTGATTTTGCAGTCACAACTAAATAATTACCAGGGTGTGAGTGTAATGCACCAGACAATCGTTGCAATCCATCAGGATACTTACCATATTCTATTGACTGTTTATCCATTTTCAAATCTAATACATCTGGATCCCCTTCTACCGTCCATTTTTGATGGTAAAAATCGTGTAGCTTCCCATTAGCCTGAAATCTTAGCTCTTTGGTAGAGCTTGATTGAATAACGTATATCCAATCATTTTCCTTCCATGAAATGATATCAACACGGGGATCAGCTCTTAGTAAATTGGCTATACCTCTTAACTTATCCATTTGTAATGAATAGACATATGCCATTGTTTCGTTGACTGCAAGGACGATTTGAGTGTCATCCTTCACTGCTTCGTCTGGCTTTAACACATTATAGTCATTGAAAAAGGAAGTCAGCTCGATTGTTGGTTCATCTTCAGCAGGTTTAATCTGACTCATACCACTGTCGCCAGAAATAATAAAAATAGCCTTATCAAGAGCTTCTTCCGCTGATCCAAAGCTTTCTAATACGGAGGCGATTTGACGATCTAGATCTTTGAGTCCTTCCAGATCAGTTGGACCATTTTTATGAAGTTTTTGATCTAAATCAGGTAAATAAACAAAAGAGAAATCAGGCAATTTATTTTCTCTTATTAAATAATTGATATTTAATATGGAATAGTCATTGTTTAATCCTATACGATCTGTTATCCCATCAGGGAGTAGTTCTTTATCTTTTAGCGGATCGGATAACGCACCTAAAGTTAAGTAATCGGGTCCTTGTACAGTCATTGATCTTGGCAAGGAAGTGGCGACGTCAACAAGTGGAGGTATCGTTAAAGCATGATCGATATTACCGCGATAAATTAAACCGTTAATGCTGCTTGATTTCAAGCCTAATGCATGTAAATCTTCATGAATGGTTGGTAACTGTCGGTTTAAGTGAGCACCATTTAAATTCAGCAGAATGTTTTCTAATACGGAGTCTACTCCAAGCCTAATAGACTCAATGGGCCCCGTTCCGTAATTAATAAGTCTCTTTTCGTTTGTAGAATACCATGTTAAGCCAGGAACACGATGTTCGTCTGGATACGCCCCTGTAAAAAGTGAGCTATCAATGGTAACGGACATCGTAGGGAATGAACTAACCATATCCTTATAATATTGACCATGTTCAATTAAATATTTCATGGTGGGAAGGATGTCTTGCTGAATTCCTCTATCTATGGATTGAGCCATTAAAGAGTCGACAAGTAGATAAATAACTTTTTTCTTCTGATTACTTTGAATTGATTTTACCTGTAGTAGATCTTGTTCTTTATCATTATTTTTTTGAGCGGAGCAGCCTATTGTCATGATCAATAGAGAAATGGTTAGCATGAACAGCGTAATTTTTTTACTCATAGTCATATTAATCCTCCTAATAGATACTATTGCATGCGTTAGGTTTTCCATTCCAGTATCTATTTATGCCCAGTATTTTCAATCATATCGCAATCCGTGAACGACAAAAAGACGGCATTTCTGCCGTCTTAAATATATTATTGGATGTATTCTTGTCCGATTTATGATACGATTTTATGTATACCAAAAGAGGAAGTGAATACGATTGATCCAGATTACTGTACCAACGCCTGATGTTACCATTACGAAACAAGAAAATCCAGAGCTTAGCCATATTTATGGGTTTACCGATTTCCATCTTATTTCGCGCGATCAAGGCGGCATTTTCATGTTCTACAACGAGCAGGATGAGCTATTGTTCGTTGGAAAGGCACGTAAGCTACGCCCTCGCATCAAGAAGCATTTCGAAGACTCGGTATCCGTTATGAAAGAGAAACGCGACGAGGTGTTCAAAATCGAGGTTTGCTTGGTAGAGGATGCCGTTGAACGGGAAATCTATGAGACATTCATTATCAATCGCCGTAGAGCGAGATATAATATGGATAAAGTATATTACAAATAAGGGAAAAGAAGACGCGCAGGGATTAAGAGTACCTCCTCAATCCCTATTTCTGATAAGTTTCTATCTCTTATGAACTTAATTCATTACAATAAAAAAGTCGCCATCTGGCGACTTTTTATTGTATATGTTCTTTTCCCGTACATCATTCTAGATAGACCCTTCAGATGAAGCTCTAACTAAATGTGTTCCACTTAAAAACCAAAAGTATATTGTTTCGGTACAGTCGTTTCAATTCTTAGTTGCTTCGCAGCTTCTAATGACCAGTATGGATTTCTCAGCATACCTCTTCCTACAGCTACAAGATCAGCATCCTCGTTTCCAACGATAGAATTAGCTAGCATCGGATCATCTAGTCTACCAACTGCGATAACTGGAACTTGTAGCGCTTCTTTGATTTGTCTAGCTAATGGTACTTGGTAAGCTACATGTGTACCTGGTCTTCCCCACGCAGCGATTTGGCCTTCTCCTCCGGACGAAACATCAAACATGTCAACACCAGCATCTTGATATACTCGAGAAAATTGGATACTTTCCTCAATACCATAGCCACCATCTACATATTCCTTTGCAGAGATTCGCATAATTAGAGGCATATCTTCAGGCATTTCTGATTTAACTGCTTCGATAATTTCTTTACCAAATTTAGTTAAATCTTTCCCGTATTCATCATCTCTTTTATTGGTAAGAGGAGAATGGAATTGATGGATCAGATAACCATGTGCACCGTGAATTTCAATCGTATCAAATCCAGCTTCAACAGCTCTTCTCGTTGCACTACGGAATTTCTCTACCATTCCTTTTACTTCTTCGGTTGAAAGTGCTCTTGGTGTTTTGGAATTTTCATCGAAAGGAATTGCAGAAGGAGCTACAGGAACAATAGCATCTTCAGCTTTACGTCCAGCATGAGCGATCTGAATTCCTACTTTAGCACCGTATGCGTGACATGCATCCACAATTCTTTTTAGCGGAAGAATTTGCTCATCAGACCATAATCCAAGATCATAATCAGAGATTCGGCCATCAGGTTCAACATCAGTCATTTCAATTATAATCATACCTGTCCCACCAATAGCTCGACTCACATAATGCAAATAATGCCATTCCGTTGCGATCCCGTCTTTTTTATCGACCGAATATTGGCACATAGGTGGCATAATAATACGGTTCTTCAACTCCATGCCTTTATACTTGTATGGGGTAAATAGATTGATCATCGTAAAAACTCCTTTAAATTCATAATTACATGCTTGCGCATGCATTTATAGTAACACAATGAATTTTTATTTGTCAAATTAGAAAAGCAACGCGGAATCTCCACCGCGTTGCTTTTCTAATTTGCAATGACTTATTCTGTACTTTGAAATTGTTGAATTAATGTTTGGAGTTCTTTTTGGATTCCCTCTTGTAATTGAATTTCTTTGAAAATTTCGTTAACAGTAACTAATGCCATTTTACATTTATCCTCGCCTAACTCTGTTAACCGGGTATAAATACCTCTTCGATCATCTTCACAGATACTACGCTGCAGAGCACCACAATTGTTGGCTTCCATCCTGCCCACCAGTCTTGAGATTGCACTCTGGCTTAACCCTATCATTTCTTGTAATTGCTGCAGCCTTAATTTTTTTTCACTAGTTTGAGATAGAAAATAAAGAACATAAAATTCTTTTAATGATAAGCTATATTTCTCTTGTAAAACAGTTTCTAATTTATTATTAATGCTTGTTTGGATGTCTGTGAGAGACAACCAATTATTTAAAAGTTTATTATTATGCATCAAGTATTCACCTGTTCTGTTATATAATATTTAGTCGATTAGTCGATCATCTTGAACTTTCGATATTTTGTTCAGAAATAGTATAACCTTTATTGTGTGGCGAAACCAGCGTTTTTATTAAATAACACTCCTCTTCCAAAAGCGCTGTTTTGAAATCGCATTAATAAATACATTGGTGAATTGTGTCATATCATCCTCTATGACTACTCCAGGTTGTCCTGCAAAATGGTTTGTCTCCATCCAATTCTTTACCTCTGGATTTGCACCAATCGGTTTATAATGAGAAAATGCTTGATCAATAAAATTAGCAGCATTTTGATTGAATTTTTGGCTGTCATTGCTAGCTCTTACTAGATAAACGGAGTCAAATAGGACGGACTTTGCTGTTAAAAATGTATATTCTGCTTTTAATGCTATTTCATTGGTCCCTTCCACTACACCAATGTTTTCACTGATGACTTTGGGCATGATCCCTTCTGCTGTCAAACGGTTCAACACATATTTGAGATTCGGCCCGTTGAATCCATCTGTAACAATGACAGCGACTGTAAGTGTTTTTGGACTATCTATCGTATTTTCCATACTGAGTGCTGGCGAAGATTGTGTGACATTTGAACCGCCTGATGTTGGAGGATTTGCACCTATAATATGGGTGAAGGAATTAACTAATTCTAGACTTACGTTCGCAAACATATCGACAACCTGCTGTTTGACAGATTGACTCCTAACATTAGAAAGCTCAAAGCTGAATGCATCAACGATATGTTTTTTCTCAGTTGGGCTCATACTATTCCGAAATAAAGTTGCTTGAGAAAAATGATCCTTAAAGCTTTCGCTTCTAGCACGGATTTTTTTGCCTTCCACTTTTTCTTGATAGGTTTCATATCCACCTTCAGCTGGGCTGGCAGGTCTAGGGGTATTTCCTGCTAATGAATTTCGATGGTAACTTACTCTTCCCAAATTAATCGTTTGACGATGATATCCTTCACGTTGATTATTATGGAAAGGTACAACCGGTCTATTGATTGGAATTTCATGAAAATTAGGTCCGCCTAGACGGATTAACTGTGTATCGAGATAAGAAAATAATCGACCTTGTAGTAATGGATCATTCGTAAAATCGATTCCTGGGACAACATTACCTAGATGGAAAGCAACTTGCTCAGTTTCTGCGAAAAAGTTATCTACATTACGATTTAATGTCATCTTTCCTATAATTCTAACAGGGACTATTTCCTCTGGCCATAGTTTTGTCGCATCCAAAATATCGACGCCAAGGTTAAATTCATCCTGCTCATCAAGAATTTGAACCCCTAATTCGTACTCAGGATAGAATCCGTTCTCAATGGCATGCCACAAATCATTACGATGAAAATCAGGATCGATGCCTGCAAGAATATGAGACTCATCCCAAACAAGTGAATGTACCCCTAGTAAAGGCTTCCAATGGAATTTTACAAAGTGTGCCTTCCCTTGAGCATTGACAACTCTAAACGTATGTACACCGAATCCTTCCATCATTCGAAAGCTTCTTGGGATCGCTCGATCAGACATAATCCACATAATCATATGGGCAGATTCCTGGTTGTTCGCTACGAAATCCCAGAAGGTATCATGCGCAGTTGATGCTTGTGGAATATCATTATTAGGCTCTGGTTTAAATGCGTGAACAAGATCTGGGAACTTAATCGCATCTTGAATAAAAAATACCGGAATATTATTGCCAACTAAGTCGTAATTTCCTTCATCAGTATAAAATTTCGTTGCAAAACCTCTCGCATCTCGAACGGAATCAGACGAGCCTCGAGCTCCGTTCACTGTAGAAAATCGAACAAATACAGGTGTTTTTGCAGATGTATCTTGTAAAAATTTTGCTCTAGTAAAATCCTTCATGTCCTCGTATAACTCGAACACTCCATGTGCAGCAAAACCACGTGCATGAACAACTCTTTCTGGTATACGTTCATGATCAAAATGCGTTAATTTCTCACGAAAATGAAAATCTTCCATTAATGTAGGGCCACGATCACCAGCTTTTAACGAAAATTCATCTTCAGATACCTTTAATCCCTGGTTAGTAGTAAGGAACGTGCCTTCATCATCGACTCGAAATGGTTCTAGCTGTTCACTTTTACTATTTTCATTGACATCACGCTCATCATCCATAAGTTACCCCTCCTATCGATAAAACTTATGAATATATCCAAGGGAATATACTAGAACGACAAAAAAGACCACAAATCATAATGGGAAATGTGGTCTTTAGATATGCAATACATAATCATAAGTTCGGATTTCTTGTTAGAATATCTTGTTTAGAGTACTTCACTTCACTTATTAACTTATTATAGTTTTTAAAGAAATTTTGAATTTTAATCAATTCATCTTCATTTAAGGTTCTATTATTTACTAATATGGTATTATCCAATTCAGAAAAATATTGAACTATATAAACCTCATCCAACTTTACAAAAGAAGGCTCAATAAAGGGAGGGTTAAACCGCATAATTTGCTCATTTGAATCATACAAAAGTTATTTCTCTTTTCCTAGTACTGATGATACGTTTAATAGTTTAATTATACCAGTTGTATCATCAGCTTCAATCACTAAGAATGGACGTTTATATGAACATTCATTACCGTTTGCAAAGTAACCTTTAAAGCGTAATCCACTTCCTGCTTTAATTAGCATCAACACACCACAATACTAGCGTCATCATTAATATATAATGTATACGCTGAGTCCTCTCCACAAAAAGATTCAAGTTCTTCAATGATTGCGTCGGTTAATGTAATTTCATTAGGATCATAATAAAAAGTAATTCCGTTAATTATCTCTGTAGTTTTCGAATTGTTCTTAACGGAATCATGAGCATCTAAAACTTTTTTAATACCCTCTAAATCATATCTTTCTACTTCTTCATATGAAATTTGACTTAGTGATTTATCATGAAAATCAGGTCGAACTTCTGACCGATTATAAGCATTTTCCCATCCCTTGTGTAAATGATTAAGTTCTGAAAGTTCTGATGCATCTGTACTTCCAAAAACATCTTTTACAACATTTAATGTGTAAAGAACATTATCATCCAAATCAAATTCTGAATGTTTCGCTTCAGCAATTAACTCATGATGTCTATCTCTATATTCTAGTCTCACAGCCTCTATTACTGAACCATTTTTATAGTTATAGATAGGATCGTCAAAGAGTAATTTCCCGAATTTAGCTAAATGAATTAACTGTGAAAAGTATAAAAGTTTTTGGAGCTTCATGTTTCCATCAATACTATTTCTTGGGTTATCAAGATCATTACTGATGAACCATTTAGCCAAAAGCAAAGCTTTTTTCATTACCAAACACCTCCATAAATAATACGAACAATCGTTCTATTATTGTTAATTATATTATGCCACATTGTTTCCCATAAGTATACTCACAAGCCATATATCATACCATCAACGAAGTCTGCGTTTTAGCTACTTAACTGGTTGCATTAAAGCTATTTGGCAATAATGTTATGCATTTTCCCATTCTCCCTCTTCGTTTTGATTGAAAATATATTCTCTGTTCCAATCTTTTAAGTTCTCGTCCTCACCACTATATTCTTCTTTGATCTCCAAACTTTTCGGTTAAAGCTTCCTCTGCTTGATTGTAATCCATTTTTGAAAGGCTCTCTCTTAAAGCTACATCAAAGATAAGTTTTTCTTCATAATTAATACAACATAATATTACTGTTATATGGGAAATAGGAAATATTAAAGACATATAGACATCCACGGCAAGTATCTACCAATGACATCTATCAATTATTGACGTTAGTTGATAATGATAGAAATAGGTAATCCACTTAGTTCCTGCAAGGGGACGTGTACATATAATGCAAATGAATACACAAGTCAATCAAAGATGGAGGATGAAAACAATGTGTCGCGAGTCAAAGTAATATAACTACTAGCGAGGTAAAAAAGCATTAATGACTAGAGAGAAAGAGATGAATTCTATGCGAATAGAGGTTGAAGTTAATGCACAATGCTATGATAGCCCTTACCATTATTACCTTTTTGTGTACGATATGTTTTATTTTCTGGCGCCCCAACGTGAATGAGGCAATACCAGCAACTATTGGTGCTATCTTCGTTCTACTTAGCGGTAGCGTTTCGTTAACTGATTTAGGAGTAATAACCGAAACGATAGGTGGTGCAGCCGTAACCATCATGGCAACGATTGTCATGGCCATCGTAATCGAAAGCTTTGGTTTCTTTCATTGGGCTGCTGAGAAGCTGTTAGTAAAAGCAAAAGGTTCAGGTATCCGATTATTTTGGTACACCAACCTTCTTTGTTTTCTAATGACGCTCTTCGTTAACAATGATGGTAGTATTTTAATTACAACACCGATTTTATTGATGCTACTTCATAATATAGGACTTAAAAACCATCAGAAAATCCCTTATTTATTGTCGGGTGCTTTAATTGCAACGGCTTCAAGTGCACCAATCGGAGTTAGCAATATTGTTAACTTGATTGCGTTGAAAATTGTTGACATGGATCTTTACATGCACACAGCGATGATGTTCGTTCCCGCCACTCTAGGGCTTGTCCTCCTTTCACTCTTGCTATATGCCTACTTTTACCGCGTAATTCCGCGTAAAATACCGGAAGCTAGGAGATTCTCGAATTATGCTTTCGAAAAAGGATATCATCCCTTAAAAGAAGATACACCTCTTATTCCGAAAGAGAAACAAACCAAATTTATGATTAATATATTAATCTTTGTATTTCTAGTAAGGGTGAGTCTTTTCGTAGCTTCTTACATCAACTTTCCAGTTCCTGTAATGGCAGTTATCGGTTCTATCTTTTTACTAACTTGGCGTTGGATTTATTTGAAAATCCCTCCTACTGATATGTTGAAGAAAACCCCTTGGTATATCCTTCTCTTTGCCTTCAGTATGTATGTCATTATTTATGGGTTGCATAATATCGGCTTAACAGAGCTACTCATAAGTTTCTTTCAACCGATAATATCTGGAGATTTACTTCATGCGAGTGTCATGATGGGGATTCTCGTATCCTTTCTTTCCAATTTATTCAATAATCATCCTGCTTTAATGGTAGGCACCCTTACGTTAACGAACATGGATCTTGATCCCCTTACTCTAAAAATTTCCTACTTAGCTAGTGTAATTGGTAGTGACATCGGTTCGCTTCTTTTGCCAATCGGAACACTTGCTACGTTGATGTGGATGCACATTCTCAAGAAAGCTAAAGTGAAAATAAGTTGGGGGGAGTATTTGAAAGTTACTTCAATCGTTATTCCGATCACAGTAATTTTCACATTAGTCATTTTGTCATACTGGGTATCATGGTTATTTTGATGATGATAATTAAACTAGGAGGTTTTAGATATGAATGCTCTTCATCAATTTATTAATCAACAAGTGGAAGTAGAGATCTCCGGAAATATCTTTTATACAGGAACATTAATCGACATTGGTACTGACTTAATTGTGCTCTTTTCTGAATATCGATTCTTTTATATTCCTTTAGTCCATGTACAAAATATTAAAGGTTCAACATCTAGTAATGAAGCAGACAATCCTCCTGAAGTTCCTATTGATAATCAAACAGACAACCTTTCTTTTCGGAAAATATTACAACATGCAAAAGGTAGTTTTGTAGAGATTTATATTGGAGGAAATAAATCTATCCATGGCTATTTAACTAGTATTATGAATGACTACTTCGTATTCTACTCTCCTATCTATAAAGCTGTGTTCGTTTCCATGAATCATCTGAAATGGTTGATTCCTTATAGTAACAATGTCACGCCATATTCTCTGAATAATCAACCCCTGCCTCTTGTTAATATCACTTTATCGCGAACATTTGCCGAGCAGTGTAAAAAACTTGAAGGAAGTTTAGTAGTTTTTGATTTCGGAGATAACCCCAATAAAATAGGCTTACTTCAGAAGGCAGACGGCCAAATTATGGAGCTTATTAAGGCTGATGGAAAGATACAATGTTGGAATATCCATCACTTAAAAACAGTTTATAAGCCATGATAGAGTACAGCTACCAAATATAGAGTATAAAAAAACGACCTTCAAAAGCAGAAGGTCGTCTAAATAGCCTCTTCCAACTATTTCAATGGACGCAGGCTGTTTAGTTTGGCTTATTAGTAGTATACTTACGAAACGTTTTGGCATTTCAAGCTACGATAGACATTGCTGAACATACTCATAATTACTACGACAGATAAAGTAGTTATGGGGAAATTAGTCAAAAAAAATCCGCACCTGAGTCAAGGTGCAGATCAGTTTGCTTTTTGTGACCATAGTTGACTATTCACTACTTTAGTTTTGTAATATTTAGATGATACTAAGCAACATTCCTCCTGCAGCGCCTGTAATAACTATGATCCAAGGAGGAAGCTTCCAAAATACTAGCATAATAAATAAAATAACTGCAAGAGCAAAATCACTAGGTTCTATAATAGCAGTAGTCCATAACGGGTCATACAGTGAGGCTAGTAATATACCAACTACAGCTGCATTAATCCCTACCAAAGCTCCCTTGATTTTCGGGTTAGTCCTTAGAGTGTTCCAAAAAGGCAGGGCACCCGCAACAAGAAGAAATGCTGGCAAAAATATAGCAGATGTTGCAATCAATGCTCCAGATATGCCTCCAGCCATCGTGCCGAGATAACTTGCAAAAGTAAATAATGGTCCTGGAACAGCCTGAGTAGCACCATATCCTGCAAGAAAATCTGCCTGGCTTACCCATTCATTAGCAATGACTTCGCTTTCTAGAAGCGGTAATACAACATGCCCACCACCAAAGACCAAAGAACCTGTACGGTAAAAGCTGTCGAACATCGCAAGCCATTCGATCCCTCCCCACTGACTTAAAAGTGGCAGTGCAATAAGCAGAATGAAAAATAAGGATAGACAGACGATTGCCACAGAACGGCTTAATGTAATATGTGAATTATTCACAATATGTTCTTCCTTGTTGCGATAATAAGATAGCCCGATAAGGCCTGCAACTACAATGATCAGTACTTGACTAAATGCTGTCTGCCAATATAACGTAACTACTGCAGCGATCACTGCAGTAGTTACTCTCTCACGGTCAGGGGTAAGTTTTTGCCCCATCCCAAGAACTGCCTGAGCAACGATTGCGACAGCTACAATCTTCAATCCATGTATCCAACCTGAGCTTCCTATATCATAGCCTTGTAGTAAGTAAGCAAAGAGCACTAAAGCAATGATCGAGGGTAATGTAAAGCCTAACCAAGCGACAAAACCGCCCAATAATCCTGCTCTTAAGATTCCTATACCTATTCCGACTTGACTACTAGCTGGTCCCGGCAGAAACTGACAAAGCGCAACGAGATCCGCATAACTTTGTTCATCCATCCATTTCCGACGACGTATGTACTCATTATGGAAATATCCCAAATGTGCAATTGGCCCTCCAAAAGAGGTGAATCCGAGTTTTGTTGATACGCTAAAAACTTCAATTAGTGTAGAAAGCTTGCCTCTCTTTTCGCCTTGGATCACTACTTTTTGCTGCATACCCATGCTGACTTTTAGCTCCTTTTATCCATCACTAAGCTTGCTAGAGTGAAAATTGCCAACTCTGTAAAGTGACATTGTAAGATGCTTACATTGTAAGCTTACCGTAGATAAAGATATAGCCACTTTACAGAAACTTAATATGTTAACGAGAGCATTTGAAATAGTAGAAAAGACCACCGCGAGGTGGTCTTTGGCGATTCGGAATATATGTATAACACATTATAAGTATAATAAGCTTACCCAATCGTTTGTCTATTCCAGCTTAATATTAATATTATTGAGATGCAGCTGCTTCATTTGATTTTCTGCTTTTTGTTCATCCCCATCATAAATGACCTGACCTCGATAAACCAGTTCACCTTTTGACAAATCAATCGCTACAACGGTTGGTGTTTCCATGGTTCGATCAAATATATATAAATAATTACCTTCTAGATTCTTTGCATGTGTAATGTCCGCTAAACCTAGCTCCTCAGCTGTAAAAGTTATGTACTGTGGCTTGAATTCCTTTGTGTCTAATGCATACCGTGATACGATAATTTGCTCCTTATCGTACTCAATATAAGTGAATACATTGTCATTTAATTGACTTAACGAATTATTATTAGGCTCGAGTGGTAATTGAAACATTTCTTCTGTTCGATAAGAATAGCCATAATAGGAGGTTTGTGAAGGGGTATCCTGATTCTGTTCACTTTCTTCCAAATTCTCTGTTTTTACCTCAGTAAGCACAATATAATCACTAGGAACAGTTAGAGAAGCATCGGCAATTGCTGATACTTGTACTTGCATCGCCTGCATATTATGTTCATCGACTATTTGTGGCTCTCCTACAATTAATTGGTCAAAGCTATCAAGTGATCCAAGCTGCAAATCAATAATGTAATGATAGAGATAAGACTTGTCATTTCTTACTTTTTCATCTGCAATAATGTTGATACGATCATCTACAAGCTGGACATCACGAATGGAGAAAAAATCTCTGCTATTTAATTGATAATCATACTCCTGAACAAGCTCTGTTTTTTTATTAAATGTAGTTACATACAAATTGACATTAAATAATCCATTACTTCCTTGCCTATTTTCTGAATCGACATAAATGATCCACTCATCATCTACGTACAAACCTACAGTGTTAGATTTACCCCTCATAAATCCTTTATAGTTTTCAACAAGTTCATTAATGCCAGCATGACTGAAATGCCAAACCCGATCATTTAGAATCTGCTGTCGGAATGAACTGTTTTCAATACTATATTGAGTCCCCTTATCATTGACGGATAAACGTGAGGAGTACACACCCAAATAATAATCACCAGACAACTCTATATTAGTTGCTGCTTGTTCGTCTCCTGCTACGGTAACTAGCTTATAATCTGGCAAATGATTGACTGCTCCATATAAATAACTAAAGCCTAGGCCACCAATCGCAAATATTGCTAGAATGATTGAAAATAAATAACGTCGCAATGAACTCCCCCCTTTATACTGTAATCTTTCTATTGATAAGGTAACGCCCTATCAATACATTAGCCAGTAATACAATAATGCAGCAGCAAAGCTGGATAACAAAAAGCTCGTTAGGATAAAATAAGGAAATTATTTCATCATCAAACGCTGCGATGACATGTGGTAATAATATAATGACGCTGCAAATTACAATATAGGTAGCAGCGTACAGCAAACCTATTTTGCGAAAGCTTCGTTCTAACAAAATAGCAGTAAAGATCGTTAACATAATAATCGTGCCTAATCCATAGGAGATAATAAATTGCTCAAATTGATGCGGTAAAATTATAAGGAAATTTCGAATGGTCATATAATGCTCGGTGAAGTAGGAAGCCTTGATGATATGTGAGGGGACAATGCTGTAAAAGAGTAGCTTTTGAATCCAAAACAAAATAATTTGAAACGACAATAAGCTAAAAATAAATGTGAGTATCGCTGTAGCTTTCGCTAAATAAATATGAAATCTTGCCGTTGGCAGCATTAGCAAACGATAGATAAAGGTTGACCGACCGAACCAATCTCGATACCAGATTACAAATATATAAGCACCAATGATCACGATACTAATTAATATGGAAAGCTGGAACCAAAACTGACCGTTTGCTAAAATTAATGAAAATGAGATGAATTCATAATCATTGCGAATATAACTATTGTCTACTGCCCTGATTGTTAATGCATCATTAGTATAATAAATAACCGACCCTATTTCCAAAACAGCTGTTAGAGCCATCAACGCTAATAAAATATAACGGAAGCGAACAATTTCAAAATGAACAAGCTTCAAGTAATGCATCAAGATTGGTATACCTCCCTCATGACATCGGTAACTGATTTACTATGTGAGCTGCGCATTTCCTCACAATCAAAGGCTTGATTAATAACGCCATTTTTAAGCAGCACAGCTTTATCTATTAAATATTCCATCTCCTGAATTTCATGGGTTGTAATTAATACACCACGATCCTCAATCAATTCACTAGAAAATACCTCAGCAATTTGTTCGCGCGCTAGTAAATCAATACCTGAAAACGGCTCGTCCATAATGATATAATCTGTTGCCTGACTTAAGCCTAGTAATAAATTATATTTTGCAGCGGTTCCCTTGGATAGATTACCAATACGATCTGCTGCATTCAGCTTGAAAAAGGATAGTAGCTCCACAGCTCGCTTCATATTCCAGTTGCTATAAAACTGCTCCATCCACTGTATTCCTGCATCCATGGTCATTCCTAAAGGCATCGTAAGATGATCTGGAACAAAAGTAACCTTCTCATAGCTTTCTTTCGTGAATGGAGCACCGTCTATTAAGATACTTCCACTTTGTACAGGAGTTAGGCCCATAATTGCCTTTAGAATCGTAGATTTCCCTGCTCCATTCAAACCAATTAGGCAAGTAATCTTACCTTTCTCAGCAGTGAATGATATTCCGTCTAGTACCGTTTTTCTAAAGTAACGTTTTCGAAGATCGACAACTTCGATACTGCTTTTATTAATTGGCATCTCTTTACTGATCCTCCTTTCGCAAATGCGTATACTTACGACTTACTAGCTCCAACAGTTCATCTAGCGGTACATTAATGTTTTGCACAGATAATAAAAATAGGTCAACAGATTCAGTAAGCAGTTCAGTCCGAATAGAACGCAATATCTGTTCATCGCTTGTCATTCGACTTGGTGAATTTCCTTCTGTTACAATCAACCTCTGTTCCTCCATTTCCTTATATGCACGTTGAGCGGTATTTGGATTTATCTTTAATAATGCACCTAATTCTCTTCTTGATGGAATGATTTGACCTGCTTGAAGCTTTCCCATTGCAATCAGCTCCTTAAAATGCCGAATAACCTGTAAATAGAGCGGATCACGATGATTAAAGATAAGCCCAGTCCATTCGCTATCATATTTCATACGGTAACCTCGCATTCATAATGAAGTGTATGTATTAAGTGATTCATACACTTTTAATGTATTATGCGCTTAATACACAATTAAGTCAATAGTTTACATTTATGTATTAAATGTCTTTTCTAAAAACAAAAAAATAAGCCCACAAAATATGGGCTTATAAAGGTAAATCCTTGCTTACTTGAATTACTCCTTGATCGCTACGATGCGTAGACGTGAGGTGTCGATAAACCATTGTCCATCCTGTTCAAGCTGTGGCTTTACTTTTGCTTCAATGGCACAGTAGATTGCCTCTTTATCGGTAGCAGTGACGTCGACGAAGAAATAATCGGAGACCATATCCAGCCATTTGCGTATACCTGTATCACCATTAAGCGGGGCTAGCTTATCGAAATGTTGCGCGAGCGTGACGCGGAAACCAGTTTGCTCTAGCAGACTGGCATATTCGCCGATGGTCGGTAAATACCACGGACTACGTCCCCCTTCTATTATATAACCACGCGCCTCTAGTTCCTGATGTATTGCGGTAGATAATAGCGCGACATTACCATTGCCAGCGAATTCAGCTACGAATCGTCCGCCCTTGCGGAGTGCTAACCAAATAGAATGAGCAACTGCGGGGGAATCCTTAATCCAATGTATTACTGCATTTGAAAAAACAGCGTCAAACGGGACATCCGTTCGATAATAGCGAGCATCCGCTACTTGAATATTCAACTCAGCGTACTTCTCTTTTGTGCGCTTCACAATAGTCTCGGATAGTTCAATCCCTGTCGGAATTGCTCCTGAAGCTGCGATTTGGGCTGTTAACTCACCATTTCCACAGCCGACATCCAAAATCCGCTCACCAGGCTGGGGCTGCAGTAGAGATAACGCCTCTACTCCTGGCCTAGCATTAATATTTTGCTTAGTATGAGATATTTTCAAGCTCGGATTTGTATTGGAAGATTCGATAGACATAGATGTATACTCCTTATAATTACAGACTTTATGTATCTATAATAGCAATGATGGTAAGTAGCTGTCAAGAAGCTGCCGAGGATACTGCTCGATAAGCGCTTCGGATACGGAAATGTATTTTGAGTATAGTTGGTCGTGATAAATTGAAAATAAGAGCGAAGTTGGCTATATGTAAATTAGCCGACCTCGCTCTTATCACATCGTGATGCTTTTACTATTTTTTGCTTATAAATTCATTCGGTACTTCTTCACCATCTGGATTATTATTTTTAATTTGACTAAGCCGCCCATTTCGGTACTCGCCGCCATGAACTTTATTCTGTCTTTGATCATTATTATCAGTAAGTTCATGATCGTTATGAACGTAGTTCTTCTCATCTGCCATATTGTAAAACTCCTTTCCTGTTACGCATACAATTTAGAATACGCAATCTGGGCAAGAACTATACGGACATCCTTTGTATGTTTAACTTTACCAATGTTGAATCATTCTCTTTCCTCAGTTATCCATTGTTCTAATTCAGGAATCCTATCTGCATATTGTCTGATGACGTTTATCGTTTCTATTACTTGTGCAGTACCCAACCGTTGTTCGACTTCGTCTGTACACTCGATCCATAGTGAACGTTTAAAATTATATTCAAGCCATCCTAATTTTCCTAGAAAACCATTATCAAAGATGTCTTTCCAATTGGCTTTTACAGTTCCATATATACTTTTATAGCCTTCTATAAATGCTACAAATTTCTCTTTATCAATGGTTCCCTCTTCATTTTCAGACCAGTAAATTGCAGTTTCCGCCATCTCTACCATTGGATGAATGAATCCTGCTGCTTCCCAATCAATAATCGTAGGGCAATTGTTATCCCACATAATATTTTTGGGATCTAGATCTCTATGACTTAGAATACAATCATTTGCAAGAAGCTTTGCTGCATTATTTGCCCGTTCAATCCACTTATCAAGATCCTCAATAATCTCAAGTAGCGGGTTAACCCACTCTGAGTTATACTCCTGTCCTTTTTGTAGAAAGTATTTCCAAGCTATTTGCTCAACATTATCTGGATAATCATTAACAAGATCTAATTTAGAGTAATCTGCCATATGGATTTCGGCAAGAATGGAACCGATCTGCTCACAATGATTTTTATTGATCTCATGAAGTTTCAAACTTCTACCCTCTATCCATTGAAACAGAAGATAAAATTGACCCTCTATTTCGTGAATGGATTTCCCATCTATTACTAACGCAGGGAGTGCTTTAATTTTCTTAGCTGCTATGTTTGAGATGCTTTCAGCATTGTAATAGTTCAGCATAGCGGCAGGTCTAACCATTATTTGAGGGTTTAATGCTTTAATTGCATACTTTCCGACTGTCGTTTCAACTGCATACATTCTATGTAAGAGTCCACCTGATATCTGTTCAGGCATACCAATGATCACACCTAAATCTAGGTCAATACACAGTTTTTCGAATTGTAAATTATACTGTATTTCGCTCATAATAAATTTCCCCTTGGAGCTTTTCTAGTTAATGCATATCTCATATTTCTATTAAAATTCCAGATGTTAATAGTTTCATCTAACCCCAATGTTCTTGTTTGATGAAGATTGTCTTCTCTGGCAAGAAGTTATTATAAGGATTTGTTAGTCGAGTACGGAGAGTGAAAGAAGACTACCATCTTCTTTGGAACGTCCATATTTTATCGTGATCGCATCCTTCGGGAATGGGACCTCTAATTCGTAGTAATCGATTGTCTCAGAACTAGTTTCGGCTATTTCCTTACTTTCATAGCCAAACTGAATGCCAGCATTTTTCATCAGCTCTAGCATTTGCTCTAAGCTCGCTCCATCGTACTGCTTTCGTAAGTAATTCGTCCATTCGAGTTCACTCCAATCTGGCGCCTTGACGTCTATATCCTTCAGCTTCATCAACTCCAATATTTCAACAACCTTTTGCCCATCGGCCTCTTGCAATGCTACAGCAAGCGCTATATAAGCTCTATTAAGCGTGGGTAAATAATTCAGTTGATTTTTGATGGCAAGGAAATTAAAAAATTCTTCTGCATTGTGTTCCTCGTTGAACCAGTAAGTATGGAAATCCATTGGATTGACTTCGCTTGATCTCGGAATTAAGTACTCTCCATTATCGGAAACACGGAATACTTTTTGTACACTGAACCTCGTTGGGTATTGGAGTACAAATATATTACTACCATCTCCGCTTACCATTAGTTGGACGGATAAGGGTTCCCGAGCATGTTCACTGCCTTGCATAATTGAAGCGAACCCATTCATGCTGGAGTAGTAAGTCGTACCGTCTTGTGCAGTTTCACGAACAAGTCGATACATGAGCTTACTTTCTCGGGTAAAGGGCTGAACATCTATATGCGTTGAATACCCATCTACAGTTCGAACTTCTTCCATCACATTCCAGGTAATGTTCGCTGTACCACGTAATTGCACTGGTTTTTGATCGCTAGACAAGTTTGGAAGCTGAATATCAATGTGATAATCCCCTGATTGCCACTCGTAAACTGTATACTGCTGCTGTGACAAATGAAAAACTTCAGAAAAATTCGTGAAAAAGGAAACACCCGAAAATCGATTTTTACTCCCCCAATCAAAAGCTGCTAGAAGTTGGCCTGAGGACGCAACAACCCCTACCGTAATTATTACTGGTACGAGCAGCACGGAAATAAATGTAGATAATCGACTACTTTTGACTTCGTGAAATGGCAACTGCGGTACCTGTTCATTATTTTCCTGCAGCTTTGTAATAAGTATTCCCATCAGCCCTCTGAGTAGCATAGTGCCTATTATGGCGAAAGCTACTAGCGGGATCACATAACCAAACGATGAAGTTAATGATTTCGTTAAGCTTATGAACAATGTGCAGATCAACGCCAAAATTGCTAACGGTAGCAATTTTCCAAAAGAACGGCGGAACACTCGTGGTGCTTTGGATAGTGCTTCACCGAAGGATATGTGCTGCAGTACGATCAAATAAGGAGTGAGCGAGTAAAACATTAATGCAATGATTAAAATAACTCCTAGCGGAAAAAACATGATAGCTAGAAAAAATGTTATGATTCCCATCAGTAAATGAAACAGTGACCATGCCAGCATTCCTTTGAAAAACTTACGTCCACATGCGAACAAAGGAACAGAGGTTCCTTGCATTACCGCTGCTTTAAGACCGCCAAGATACATGCCGCGGACAAAGCTTTGCATGACAATCATCACTGCACACATAAGAAAGGATAGCACTCCCCATGATACTGCTCCAGGCTGCAGATGTGTATATGGAACTTTCAAGTCTGAGAGCGTCGGCATATATAACGGAATGGTTGCATTAAAACTGCTTGATTGTACGGCATGTTCTACCGACGATATTGTTGCTTCGAAGACAGGAAATGCAGAAAATCCGAAGTAGATGCCAAGCATGACCAACGTTGTAGTAAGCACTTCGAATGCTAAGACTAGCACGATCAATCGAAAGTTTGCCATTGGTGCCCCTTAATTAAGTTGTTTGTTGTGATTCGTCAACTGCAGTATCTATTTTGTACGTTTGAAAAAATTGCTCAACAAAGTTAACTACCTCTACTTCATTTGCCAATATACATTGTATGTGATCTTCCTCCAAGTCCAAAAGAGCAGTTCCTGTGAAAAGGTTAAGTAGCGTCTCATAATACAAAGGAGATCGTGTTCCAATTAATTTGGAAAGCTGTGCAATTTCAAATCCTAATTGTTCAACCGTTACGTTCATGCCTAGCTGCTCAAAAATATGATCATATTGCATAGAGTCTGACTGCAGCTCGCGTATTTCTGCTGTAAAGTATTGATCGCTATAGGAACGAATGAGATTCGAATAATCCTCAGCTTGAATACTTCCTAGTAAATCTTCATAATAATCTCGTTGCTCACATGCAATGCCGAAGGTACGCGTTTCACTAATCCAGTCCTTATACAGTTGTGAGCTCAATACTTTAGTCATAACTTCTTCTACCGATAATTCTTCCTTCAAATATGTACGTGCTAAGCTTGTTATTGCTTGAGATAATTCCCAATCTCGTTGAAATATTTGATCGTCCATAATTCGCCTCCATAATATTCCTTAACTGTATAGACGAAAAACATCAAGTATTGTTGCAGCCTTATCCTTCGAACCTTCTACAATCTCGGTCTACCATGATGATTATCATGTATTTGAAGTAACAAAAAGACCACCGCTAAAGGTGGCCTTCGATGATTCAACTATCGTTTCTAGTATTCGAAAGTTCTTCAATTAGTGATTTTTATTCATTGGCGCCAAGTCTGTTAGTCTAGTATTTTTGAGATGCAGCTCCATCTTCATCTCCGCTTCCTTCATAACGGCTTGAATCGAACATTCGTCGCTATGAACAAAGTTACATTCAAATAAAGAGGCAGTACCTTCAATGGCGTGGATAATATCCAAAAATGTAATATCGTCTTTTTTACGTAGTAATCGATAGCCACCATTAGCTCCAGAAACCGATTCGATCATTCCTGCTTTCACGAGTCTCGTTAATATTTTGGACAGATAAGTTGGTGAAACACCTTGTGTTTCAGCTAATTGCTGGACACCTACTAGCTTAACTGGAGAATCGTCAACGAGTAAAAGCATCGTGTGTAGTGCGTAATTTGTCGCTTTTGTAAATTTCATCAGGTCACCTCAATCAAAGACTTATTGTATCCATAATATCCTTAACATCACTGAAGTGTCAAGGTAGATCATTACATTCAACTATGACCTACCTATCGACTTAATTAACTAGCAATGACCAATGATCATCAAAGTGCAATGATCTTCGTAGCCACATTTTCACAAAACTCTCTATCATGCTCGACAAACAGAATCGTTGGTGCATATTCTAGCAGTAACGATTCGATTTGCATACGTGAAATAACATCAATGAAATTAAGTGGTTCATCCCATACCAGCAAATGAGCCTGCTCGCTAATACTTTTGGCAATGAGCACTTTCTTCTTCTGTCCCCCGCTAAATGTGGAAATATCTTTTTCAAATTGAACTCTCGAAAAATCCAGCTTTCTTAGCATCGCTTTGAAGATACTTTCATCGATGCCGTTGTCTGCAGCAAAGTTAGATAAATTACCTTGTAGATGGGATGTGTCCTGTGATACGTACGATATTTTCAACTGATTATCTTTCTTGAAGCTACCAGTATAGTGAATGCCCTCACCACAAATAAGCTTGATAATACTTGATTTTCCCGAACCATTTATACCCGAAAGTGCAATTCGCTCACCTTGCTCAATCGTAAATCTAATATCGGAGCATACCATCTTCTCATCATAATAAATTGAAACATGATCAAGTTCGGCAAGCCGGTGTTTATGAAATGTAAGATGCGATAGTTCAAGACTTTCAGAGTTCTCAATGTTTTTCAGCAGTTTGGACTTTTCTCCGATCGCAGATTGCTGTCTTTGCTCAATTGATTTGGAGCGTTTCATCATTTTCGCAGCTTTGTGACCAACATAGCCTTTATCTACTTTTATGCCCGAATTTCTTGTGCCGTTTTTGGTTTTCTCTACCTCGTGTGACCAATCGCCCGTTCGTTTCGCTGATTGGGATAAGCGGTTAATATCTCTTCTAAGCTTTTCATTCTCTGCGAGCTCGAAGTTATCTTGTCTCGACTTATTTTCCCACCAACTTGAAAAATTACCTTTTTGAATTTCGATATTTGTTTTATTGATTGAAAGGATATGGTCTACGCAGTTATCAAGAAACGATCGATCGTGTGACACTAATATATATCCGCGTTTTGTATTGAGATAATGACTAACTAGCTTTCTCGCATTCATATCAAGATGATTCGTTGGTTCATCGATTAATAGGAAGCTATTTTCCTTAATAAATAAAGTAGCCAATAATATTTTCGTCTGCTCACCATTAGATAATGAAGCAAATGGTCGATACAGAACATCTTCAGCAACTTGTAACAAAGAAAGCTCACGCAATAATTTCCAATGCACATAGTCAGAAAAAATATCGTTAATAACGTCGATTGTATCATTTTGCTTGTTAGCAACTGGGAATGGGAAATATTGAAAGTCAACCTGTGCCGAAATCGTTCCACTATACCCATATAGTCCTTGCAACAGACCGAGAAATGTTGTTTTACCTCGCCCGTTCCTACCTGTAAACCCTAATTTCCAATCCGTATCGATTTGAAAGCTTACATTCTCAAATATATTATCATAGCTACCTTCATAGGCAAACGTTAAGTTTGTAACATTAATTAATGACATAAACTAATCCTCCTAAAACTTTTCATTAGCTTCTTGATATGCCACTTGCAAATGAAAAGTAGCTTCAAAAGCATAAGCTTTAATGTAATAAAAGAGCTACAAGAAAGTTACCTCTCTTGTAGCTCAAATAAATACAGTTAAACTAACCCAAAATAGAGTTAGAGTAGGATATATTGTTTGAGTGAAAAGATGTAGCAACTTTCTTGCATATAAAAATAAAACATACGAAAATAAGCATTCATAGTTTTATTATTTTATATTTCTACAAGAAATTGTACATGCTTCTTTTCAACCCCAATCACTAATTTGAAAATATCATATCATACTTATTTTGGAAGATCAATATATTCATTTTAATTACTTCGCGATTAGCTGCTGTAAATGCTCTAGTGAAACGCGTTGAATGAATTTCTTAAACTTCTCTTTCCCTTTGGCGTGCTCGCTATAATAATGAATAAGTGCCATAACAATGGGAACAAGCTGCTCTTCCCGCAATCCTGATATAAGTGATTGAGCAAGCGAGGCTTTGAGTCCTTTCGGTTCGCCACCTACGAAAATTTCATACGTATTACGCATTTTCACGACGCTAATATCTTTCAATAAAGGCTCACTCGTTCCAAGTGCACAGCCAGCATAACCTATTTTAATTGGCATCGGCGTTATAATACCTGCGATCGATGCATTTAATGTTTTTGCTACGTCAAGTCCAGCTTCCTCAGCGCCTTTGCAAAAATTACAAGCGATTAAGCTTTTGGTTACAAATCCTGCGGGATATACTTCTAAGCCTGCCTGTTCTAGCTTTTCAGCAATGAGTTCTCGCTCGTCTACGGGAAGCTCCACATAAAGTTGTCCAAAAGGCGTCATCTCAATACTTGAATTTGCACCTGCTACAGCACCAATTGTCGTAAGCTGCTCTGCTGTAAAAAGACTTCCACCGACCTGGATTGGTGGACTTATTGCTATTTTTATCGTTTCTAACATCGCAGTACTCCTCTAGTTGAAAGACATATACTATTTCACATCAACGACGAAGGGAACGGTAAACACTTCTCCATCCTGCGGAAAGGATAACGACATGACCGACATCACCTAAATATTGTTCTAAGTTGTCGATCGCCGTCTTAGTTGTAGCATCTAAGAAGGTGAATGTTAATGATACGTATTCCTTCGACTTAGTACTACTTAGAGATAGCTCAATTTCCTTGTCACTTACTTCTTTCACTAACTGCTTGTTAGGGGGAAGTATCCCTACAAATTAACTGCGTATTTTCACACGCTGTAGACGAAGCGCATTAAGAACAACAGAAACTGAACTTAATGCCATCGCTGCACCTGCTACCCATGGCGCCAATAGACCGATTGCTGCAATTGGAATACCAAGAGTGTTGTAGCCGAGTGCCCAGAACAGATTTTGCTTAATATTAGCCATCGTTTTACGACTCATATATATAGCATCTGGTATGCTCGCAAGATCACCACGCATTAATGTAACATCGGCAGCTTCCATTGCGACGTCAGTGCCTGTACCGATCGCCATTCCAATGTCAGCTGTTGCTAATGCTGGTGCATCGTTAATGCCATCTCCGACCATTGCCACCTTTTTACCTTGAGCTTGTAATTTCTTCACTTCTTCCGCTTTACCTTCGGGTAGAACTTCAGCTAGCACATGATCGATCCCAACTTGAGCAGCAATTGCCTTAGCCGTCCGCTGGTTATCACCTGTAATCATGATGACTTGAATACCCATTTCCTTCAAACGGCTAACAGCAGCCTGTGAAGTCTCTTTAATCGTATCTGCTACTGCTACCATACCCATATATTTGTTATCGATAGCAACAAGCATCGCTGTTTTTCCGGATTCTTCTAATGTAGACATTGTGTTATAAGCATGCTTTGCGTCTACTGTGAATTTTTCCAATAGTCTTCTTGTACCGATAAGCAACTCTTTACCTTCGACTGTAGCTTTAATCCCGTATCCTGGAATGGCTTCAAACGATTCTGTTTTTGGAAGTTCAATATTTCTTTCCATAATGCCTGCCACAATAGCTTCTGCAAGAGGATGCTCTGAGTTTTTCTCGGCTGCACCTACAAGTTGAAGAAACTCGGTTTCGTTACCTTCAACTATTACGTCGGTAAGCTCAGGCTTACCTTTAGTTACTGTGCCTGTTTTATCTAGAATAATCACATCAATTTTATGCGTTTGTTCTAAATGCTCGCCGCCTTTAAATAGAATGCCTAGCTCTGCAGCACGTCCAGAACCTGCCATAATTGATGTTGGTGTCGCTAGACCTAACGCACATGGACAAGCAATAACTAGAATTGCAATTGCTTTTTCCAATGCTCCTGCGAAATCACCAGGTGTGACAAAGAAGTACCATACTAAGAATGCAATGACGGCAATTGCGACAACGATAGGAACGAAAATTCCCGAGATAACGTCGGCTACCCTCTGAATTGGAGCTTTAGAGCCTTGGGCTTCTTCCACGACTTTAATAATTTGTGCAAGGGCAGTTTCTTTACCTACCTTCGTTGCTCTAATACGAAGCATACCGTTTTTATTAATTGTCGCGCCAATAACGGAATCTCCAGCTTTCTTTTCAACAGGTAGACTTTCGCCCGTCAGCATAGATTCATCTACGGAAGACATGCCTTCTAATACTTCACCGTCGACAGGCACTTTATTACCTGGTCGAACGAGTACAATATCGCCAGCGATAACTTCCTCGACAGAAATCGTTATTTCTTGACCGTCACGAACTACTAATGCGGTCTTCGCTTGTAAACCCATCAATGATTTGATCGCTTCAGACGTTCTACCTTTTGCTAACGATTCAAATAATTTACCCATTAATACTAATGTAATAAGTACCGCACTCGTCTCATAATACATCGCTGGACCGTGGTGAACGTTGCCACCCTCGACTGCCCAAGCAATCGTAAGATATAGACTGTAAAAATAGGCTGCAGATGTACCAAGCGCAACTAAAACATCCATGTTGGCACTACCGTTACGAAGTGCTTTATACGCTCCGATGTAAAATTGTCTACCTATATAAAACTGAACTGGAGTTGCCAATACCAATTGGAACCATGGATTCATAAAGAGATCGGGCAGCCATATCCAAGTGGTGAATGAAAAGTGACTGACCATCGCCCATAGCAACGGAAAGGATAATAACGCAGAAACTAATAGTCTTCGTTTTTGTTTAGATAATTCTTTCGCTCTTCGCTGCGAAGGATCGCCTAGTTCTTGCTTGAGAACGGCTTTGTATCCAAGCTTTTCAACTCGTTGCTGCATATCAGTAACCGAGATGTCAATAGGATTATATTCGACATGGGCGGTTTCCATAGCAAAGTTAACATTAGCCGTTGTTATACCTGGCAGCTTGTTCAAAGTTTTCTCGATTTTCAAAGCGCAAGCCGCACAGGTCATACCTTCTAGTTGTAATTCGATCGTTTCTTTAGCGGTACTATAACCAAGTTTCTGAATACTCTCTTCCATTTTACTAACGTCTACTTTAGTTCGATCGTAAGTGATGGTAGCTCTTTCCATCGCGAAGTTTACGTTGGCTTCAGCTACGCCTTCGAGTTTGTTCAACCCTTTTTCAATACGGTTAGCACAAGCGGCACAGGTCATCCCTGTAATTTGTAAGGAGGTTTGTTCTTTTCCCGCTCCAGTAGTTGTCATAATATGAACACCTCACTTCTTTTAGATATCGTATCCTTGTTCTTCAATTGCTTCTTTGATGTTATCTAAAGTAAGCTTGTTTTCATCGAATTGTATTGTAACAGTTTTAGCGCTAAGATCGACAGTTCCGGTTGCTCCGAGCTCTTGCAGGGCACCTTCAATTGATTTAACACAGTGACCACAAGACATACCCTCTACGTTTAATACTATATTTTTCATAACTCATTTCTCCTCTTATTGTAAATTTCATTCGTAACCATTATTTACATGGAATACGATATGTAAACTCTCTCGATAATATTAGTATACCCCCCTACCCTATATTAGTCAATATAATTAAAGCAAAAAAGGATTCAATGTTGAATCCTCTTTATTCATTATTTAATTAATTTTTGGATCGTAACTAATAGCTCATCAATAACTTCGTCTTCGCCTTCTTGAATGCGTTCTATAACACAGCTTTTCATATGATGCTCTAGTAGCAGCTTACCTACGCCGTTCAAAGCAGATTGGACAGAAGCGATTTGATTGAGCACATTATCGCAATACGTGTCTTTTTCGATTAACCCTTTCAGTCCTCTTACTTGACCTTCAATTCTATTGAGTCGGCTTATTAAGTTCTTTTTTGTTTTATCAGAGTGATGACTTTTCCGATCATCTGATGAACATGATTCGTGCTCATGAGTTACATTTTCCATAAACCGCTCACTCCTTTAGATTGCATTATAATATACTATAGTCCCCCTATACTATATAAAGCAAATGAAACATTTTTGCAATATCGTGTCATCTTACAGGATAATTGTAAGCAACAAAAAAAGAACTCTTGTGTTGGAGAGTCCTTTCTTGGTATTAGCACGATCTATAGTCAATAACAACATTATTTATAAATGCATTTAAGCGTATTGAAACTTTTTGTCCGAAGTGATACTGTGTTGAGAACGATGTTCCTGTTCCTTTGTACTTTCAATACATGTAGTTAATCTGCAAAACGTAAGGTGAGAATGATCGCTTGTTCTAGCTTGCTTAACGATTCAGGTGATAAGTCCGCTGTATAAATGTGATTAGTACTCGTTGCTTGCATTCCCCATATAGGTACAGAGTCTTCTGCGCTAAATTTATAAGGCTTAGCCATATTGATTACTCCTTTTGTAGCTAACTCATTGTCCCATTCAGTACTACAAGTAATGGTACCAGCGCCTACGTCGCGTATTGTACTCACTTTAATCTCATTAAAATCGTCCTGACCCTTAATGGAAACGGTATTAATGGATACAATGATTTCAATTTCCTTGCTTTTTGAGTCTTCCGGTTTATAGAATACATCTATAATAGAACAGGCTGAACCAACTTTCTCGCCATTTTTCCAAATATCGATATCCAGGTTTGCATTTGGTCTGTTGCCTTCATAGCGCAATTTAAACGCTCCCGACATACTTCCTAAAAATGGTTTGAACTTAGCAGCGTCACCTTTGAACAGCTCGACGGGTGTCAAAGTGATTTTGCTAGGTTCATCTTTATTAAGATCAGGTGACTGTTTCAATGTTATTTCGGGAGGCTCGTTATCTTTAGGTACGGTCGTCTGTGTTTCTACTGTACACCCCGTTAAAGCTAGTAATAATATAATTAAGCAAGTAGTAATACGCATAAAATCCCTCCTGCTAAAACATTTTACTATAAACTATTCGGAATTACCACATATACCCAAAAGCATCTTTTGAATTATCATTATTGAAGTTAATCAAGCTTTCATATGATGATAATTGCATAATATAGAGAAGTTAGTAAGCAAAAAAGAAAGGGATGATTAGTGATTAATAACCATTCCTTGCTTTTTTGCTATTGATCGATAACTAGTTCATCATTTCTAATCAGATTATATGTAATCGGGGAGTAGCTTTTCATAAATAATGAAACCATCTGTTTCACCCATGTAGTTATAACCACATTGCTTATAAAAGTTATTAAGCTTTTCATTATGGGCAATACAATCTAGTTTAATTCGATCCCTTCCAGTAAAATGGATGCCATGATCAATCCACGACAATATATGTGAACCTAATTCTCTACTAGAGTACTCACGATTGACGATTAATCGATGTAAGTATACGGCATCGTTCTTACTTGTAGCTATTTCTCCCCAAAGTTCCCGATCCCATTCACTTGGATGATGTTGCAAAATGACTGAACCAGCTAAAGCATCCTCTCCTGCTTTTCGAAAAACAATCACTTCGCCCTTAGCTATTGCGTTGGCCAGATATTGGTCATCTTGCTCATTAGGCAGACTATTCCATTGTGTGGATCCTATACTTTTCAACCAGTTTACTGTATCTTCAATCAAATCGCGAATCGCGTTCATATCTTGAACAGTAGCCTGAAAAGCATAAATGTCTTCGTTTATAGACGGATTTTTTATTTGTAAACTTGTCATGCTACACCTCTCATGTCGTTTAATATCTCAAAAATAATCTGAAAAATATGGATGCTCTTGTCTAATCAATTTTTCAAGTATTTCGATCGAAGCTTCATCCGCTTTAATTCGTCCAATTCGCTCTAAGTAAGTCGGACGTTTATAGCCCATCATCATCGTAGTTAATGTGGGAACATCAATAATGAATGAAGGATTCACGCCTCCTTCATGTAGGCTACCCTTACCAGTAGTATCTACTGTCAAAGTAAAGGTGCCTTGATTCCATTCCAACATAGGGTCGTGCAAAGTGAATGTTAGCTCGTGTACTTGATTCAGACTTCTGAAAGGGTATTGTTCAACGAATAATTTGACGTCTACAATCCGAGCCATATAGTAAGGAGCTATCTTTTCCTTAATATCCCCGTCATCTAAAATAAAGGATAAAGGTTCATTTTTGTAGATATCACCTTTGACTAGTTTTATCATAGAAAAATGAGCACTAATAAAATTCCATAACCCAGTACGCGCCTCTTCTATAATGTATACCATTTCTTTAATATAAAATATTTCTTCAGCCACCCAATATAACAAATACCCCACAGGTAAATTATTATCGTCATAATAGATGGCTACCGTCATATCATCTAAATCCCAACGCAAATATTCTTCCCAAGCTAATTTGTTGCGAAGCATTGCTCCATGGTGTGATAAAGCAAACTTTTCATATATCAATTTAATATCTGGATGGTCAATCGTAACCCTTTCTACGCTTCCTGGAACGTATTTCGTCTTGGGTAACTGAGTATCAGGAACTTCAAAAGATATTTTATCAGTAATGATTTCCCAGCCTTTTCTCCTGTAATAAGGAATGGAGTATGGATAAAGAAATGAAATCGATTGCTTATGTTCTCTCATCTTTGTTAAAGCATGAAGCATCAGTTTATTCATTAAGCCCAGATTCGCATATTCAGGATAAGTACCAACACCAGTAATCCCCGCCATCTCATAAATATGTCCGAAAATATTTACTTGAAATGGGTAAATGGCTAACTGAGAAATTAATTTATCTCTATCGAACCAACCTAATACTTCTGCATGCTTGAGCACTGCTAATTTGGCTTGAGTAATTTCTCTATTTTCCCAACCAAAGGTTTGTAAATCACGATTGGTTACTTGAAACACATAGCGTAATAAATCGTTAAATTGCTCCCCATGTTTAGTTTCAACATTTCCTAATCTGAGTCTGTCCTGTAATTTACTACGACTCATCATCATATCCTCCGATTCATTGTGAGTGAGTTATTTCCGGCCGTAATCAGCTTTAATCTGACCCCATTCTTTCGTATTCCATTTCATCACTTTGGTATCATATTGGTTATTCTGCAACCAAGCTATGGCACGATCAACTAATTCCCATATTTCTTGTGTAGAAGCATCTCGAACTAATGTAGACGAAACGTTTTTTTTCTTCACCCAATTAATTGCATTAACCGAGTCGCTATATATATTTCTTGAGCTTCCGATCTTTTTAAGATAAGCAAGCGCATGGACAATTGCAAGAAACTCACCAAGATTGTTCGTACCTTTCGATATCGGACCAACTGAGAAAATAATCTCACTATTACGTGTATCGACCCCTTTGTACTCGACTGGGCCTGGATTTCCACTTGTGCCAACATCTACAGAAATCGCATCGTAATCAATTTCACCGGCGCTTGGACTAAGTGAACTAGTTTTGGCAGTTGCTTTCGTACTTGGATTGGCACTTCCTTGCCCCCAATGCATCTCCCACCCGTCTTTGAATGCTTTGGTTGCCGCATCCTTTGAATCATATGCTTTATATTTCGCACCGTACACTTTAAGGACTTGCTGCTGACATTCTGGCCAACTCATATATATTCCAGGCTTTTTCCCGCTCCACACGACATAATATTTTTGCTTTGCCATAATTGAAAACTCCTATCTACTGTATAACAGTATCTTCTATTGTAATGCTCACTTTATAACCTGAAAACTTTCTCATATTGATAACGGCATGTTCAAAAATAAAATAATTACCCATTATGCCAATAAGTCGATCGTTAATGATTGGAGTTTTTGTTAATGCATAGTCTAAGCACTCCAACTCACTTTGATAATAATTTCTTATTTAATAATAACGCATTAACTGAAAAATAAATACAACCTCTACTAGTGTAGAGGCTGTAGCTTGGTCAATTAGCTATTCATAAAACTTCTTATTGCGGGCTATCTTGCTTTTTCGTAATAACGACACGTGAATTGCCCATCATAAAGACGAATATAACTGCTGCGGCGATTGGGATGATAGCGAGTAAGAAAATATGTGCAATCGAGCTGGACATCGCATCGACAATCTTTTCGAGAATAGGTGCGGGTATCGTTTCGCGTACACTCGGCTCGAAAATTTGTCTTGTGTCACCAATATTGGACATTGCTGCTAAATTGCTAAAGCCTACATCTTTGAAGCTTTCCGCTAGCTGATTAGAAAATACTTTGTTTTGAATCGTACCAAAGATCGTAATTCCCATCGTCATTCCAAGTGTACGAAGGAAAGCATTCGTAGAGTTGGCCGTTCCCCGATAGCGAGGCTCCAAATTATGCTGTGAAGCGGTTGGTAGCAATGAGAAGGAAAAGCCCATGCCGAACCCGACGATAACCATAAATAGCGTTAATAAAATTCTTGAAGTGTCTGGTGTAAGCGTGCTAAGCAGCGACATTCCCGCCAGGTAAGATACAACAGATAGAATCATTAAGTTACGATAGCTTGTTTTCGTAGAGAATATACCACCAATCGAGCTACCTACAACAGAGCCTAGCATCATCGGCGTTAGAAACAGTCCAGCACTCGTTGCCGAACCACCGAACACTGCTTGAATAAAGATCGGAATATAGACGGTCAATATAATAAATGTACCGCCGTATAAGAATGCCAATATTTGCGATGAAGCAAATAAACGACGCTTAAATAAGAAGAATGGTAAAATCGGTTCTTCTGCTCGTAATTCTACAAAGAAAAATACAATAAAGAAGAGCGCAAAGCTCGCAAATAAAGCAATAATCGGTGTTGAATTCCAGTCGTATTTATTACCGCCTAGCTCTAAGGCAAACATGAGACTGACTACCGCGATAACAAGTGTTGATGCCCCCCACCAATCGATCTTTTGCTTCGTATGAATTGGGGTTTCGATATAATTTTTCATGATGAGAATTAATGCAATGATACCGAGCGGAACATTGATGTAAAATACCCATTCCCAGCCGATAGAGTCTGTAATATAAGCACCAAGTAAAGGTCCCACTAGACTTGCCAAACCAAAAACAGCACCTAGCAGGCCAACCATCTTCCCTCGTCTCTCCGGTGGAAAGATATCGAAAATGATCGTAAATGCTATTGGCATTAACGCACCGCCACCAATACCTTGGATCGCACGGTAAATGCTTAGCTGTTCTATCGTTTGAGCTAAGCCACAAAGAGCTGAACCGATGAGAAATACGGTTAAGCCAAACACGAAAAATCTTTTCCGTCCGTACATATCTGATAATTTACCGAAAATCGGCATGCCGGCCATCGTTGTAACCATATAAGCTGATGTTACCCAGACAAATTTTTCTACGCCACCAAGCTGCGACACAATCGTTCCCATTGCCGTTGCAACAATCGTATTGTCAATGGCTGACATGAATATAGCAAGCAATAAGCCTGCCAAAACTAATGTAATATTACTCTTTTTCAGTTCCACTAGTTAACCCCTTTGCAAAAAAAGTATTCTATTCATTATTATAAACCTTTCGTCAATCAGATGACTAGTTATCTTGTGATGATGTTGTCCAATAGTCGCTGAACGGCTGCATCAGATGTAAGTAGTTCCTTTGTGTTACCTTTACGTTCTACCCACTCTACATTTCCATTGACAGCATCTTTACCGACTACAATTCGATATGGAATACCGATGAGATCTGAATCTTTGAACTTAACTCCTGGACGCTCGTCTCGATCATCAATCAGCACATCTACCCCATTACGCTCTAATTGTGCTGTCAAGTGCTTAACTAACTGCATTTGAATATCGTCTTTTATGGAAATAGCTATAATATGAACGTGATACGGTGCTAACGCTATGGGCCATATCATTCCATATTCATCATGATGCTGTTCCACGACCGCTGAAAGAATACGCGACACCCCTATGCCATAGCATCCCATTATCATCGGCTCTGCTCTGCCGGATTGATCTAGAAACGTTGCGGACAATTTTTCACTGTACTTTGTTCCTAATTTGAAGACATGCCCGATTTCTATACCACGATGAAGTTGAAGTTTTCCTTGTTCACAACGAGGACATGAATCTCCTTCTACAACATTTCGGAAATCCCCCACATGTGTCAAAGTAAGATCGCGCGATACATTTATATGACGATAATGATAATTAGCAACATTTGCTCCTACGATCCCATCGGTAATTGAAAGTGTACTGGAATCAACAAGAATAGGAATGTTTAAGCCAATAGGTCCAATGTATCCTATTTCAGAAGCCATGTACCGTTGTACTTGTTCGGTTTCTGCAAGCATAATTGTATCGGCATTCAAATACTGTTTGACTTTAATCTCATTGACATCATGATCACCACGTACCACGACCGCTATAGGTGCATCATCTACGATATATAGTAATGTCTTCAATATTTGTCTTGACTCGACCAGTAAAAATTGTACGAGTTCTTCTATTGTACGTGTATCGGGCGTATAAATCTTTTCTAGCACTTCTAGAGGTAGATTAGTATTATCTATTGAAGTAAGTTCCTGCTGGTTAGCTTCAGCCTTTTCCAGGTTAGCGGCATACTCACAGCTACTACACGCTGCGATCGTATCCTCTCCAATATCAGCTAAAGCCATAAATTCATGGGTACCGCCTTCTCCACCAATTGCTCCTGCATCAGCCTCTACTGCCCGATAGTTTAGTCCTACCCTAGTGAAAATACGATGATAAGCATCATACATACTTCGATAGGAATGATCTAGCCCTTCCCAATCCGTATCAAATGAGTAGGCGTCCTTCATAAGAAATTCTCTACTACGCAGTAACCCAAAACGGGGTCTACGTTCGTCACGGAATTTCGTTTGGATCTGGTATAAGGTCACTGGTAATTTGCGATAAGAGCTAATCTCATTGCGCACTAGTGATGTAATAACTTCTTCATGAGTAGGTCCGAGTGCAAATTCTCGATTATGGCGGTCGGAGATTCGCATTAATTCTGGACCGTATACTTCGTTTCGCCCAGATTCCTTCCATAATTCAATGGGCTGAATGGCTGGCATTAATAACTCTTGAGCATCAGATCGGTCCATTTCTTCACGGATGATGTTTTCTATTCGTTGCAGAACTCTTTTTCCAAGCGGCAGATATGCATAAATTCCAGCAGCGAGTTGGCGAATATAGCCTGCACGCAACATTAGTTGATGACTTATCACTTCTGCATCTGAAGGAGACTCTCGCAATGTGGATAATAATAATTTACTTTGTTTCATAAACGTACACTCTCCAATGTTTTTGTAATATAACACAAAAAGACGCATTCGCTAGGGACGAATGCGTCGTGGTACCACCCTAATTTGATCATAAATACAATTACGATCCTTCATCTTATAACGGATTACTCCGATAATGGTTGTGTTACTCTCCATTATAGCTCACAAGGTAGGACATAATTGTATCGGATGAAAACTCTTTCAGCTAGCGAGTTTCTCTCTGTTCACCGAATCGAATTATTGGGCCTTGCTCAAAGCTTTGTTCGTATTATATTTTCATTAATATAACTGAATTGACGATAAAGGTCAATGATGACAACTACATGCAGCTTGCAAGCCATACCTCCTAGTCATTATAGTAGGTCAGCTACTGTTAGAGCGTTCATTGCTGCAAGCTCTATTATTTTGCTCGCAACGATCTGCTCATCACTTTCAATAACTTCATTAGCCAGTTGCATAAGCTGAGGATGATTACCTACACATACCGAGTATTTCGCAAAGGTAAACATCGAGAGGTCATTTGCATCATTCCCAAATGCTATATAGTCATATGGCGCTATACCTACCGCTTGAATTCCAGCCCATTTATCAATATTTTGCGGGCTAATATCGATAATATCCTCATTGCCATGCTTCGAAATGACGACAGGCAATTTTGAAAGCTCCTCCAGCATCGATTCATTATCGTCACTGTCTAAAATGACTACTTTAACAAAGCCAGGTAAGCTATCCAATGGTCGGTTATATGCTCTTTGCTGCGGATCTAGATTCCTACGAATCGCGTACTCTTTCCTAGCGTAATAAGCATAATCCCAGCTACTATCTATCAAATAATCCGCATTATATTTCTTAATGAGCTGTATCATAGACTGCGCTATCTCTTGTTCGAAAAAAGTCGTCTTAATGTGTAGCGGGTCAACAGCGACAAATGCTCCATTGCCTCCGATCATCGGATAATGCTGCATCGATTGAGGTAAAATCGGAAGCAAATCACGAATCGGTCTAGCTGAAGCAAATATAATAGAATGCCCATATTGTTCAAGTGATTGTAGCGCACGTACGATCACTTCCGATAAAGGTTGTCCCTTAAAGCAGATCGTTCCATCCAAATCAAAAATAAATTTCATAATAATTACGCTCTCCATTTATAGGTAAGTAGATATCGGTGCAGCTAGTTTACTTTAGTTAATGAAATGACTTGTTTCGTCCGTGGAGTGAGCACTACTGTAAGTAAATCATCCACATTGTATAGCTTATATTCTGGCTTAGCTAGACGAATCGTCAGCTCTTTGTTGTTGCTCATTCTGATTCGCATATCTCTACTATAAAGTGAGATAACTTCAGCTTGAATTGTCGTTCTGCTTGTACTGAACAGATCTAGCAGTAATAGTGTACTAATAACGGTCAATACAATCGCAAGGATTAGAAAGCCTAATGCAATCATAGTACTATTTTCTTGAAAAGTAATCGCAGAATAAATAAAGCAAATGATCGTTACTATGATTGCACTATATGTAAGAAATCGAAACGAATTCAATCGGTCCATATCTACTCTCCTTTGACTGTAAAATAAGTTATGTATTAGAGGTAAATCATTACTGACTCATTATATTCGACTCTATCTAGCAGATCAAGCTTACGCATTAAGAAAGGCTAGATCGCAACCTGGGCAATTCGTTATCTCTAGTGCGAGATCAGCTCCGCATGCAGGACAATGACCTCTATTTACTTCACTTTGCAGTTTTCTAGTAGAAGCTTCGTTGCTGGCAGGATTTTCTCTATCATTGATTAATTGCTGGACAAGCTGTTTTAATTCATTGACTTCCATAGCTAGCTTTGATGATTCAAGTGCACTCGAGACGATCCAGTAAACTAACATAATAACTAAGGAGATTCCAACCAACCATGTTAATAAATTTATGGCAATTTCCCACATATAATAATTTCTCCTATTTCAATGTTAACAATCTTTATTCTCAACCCTATTTGATGAGACAAAATCCAATCCTTTTGCTTTAAGCGCTGGTTCGAGAGTTCGAATCGTTTTTGGGCCTAACCCATGTAATTTCAATAATGCTGTAACACTATGTCGGCTAACCTCTTCAAGCGTATAAATATTTGCACTCAATAACGCTCTAAGGGCAGGTTGGGATAGTCCGTCAGGAAGTTGGTGTTCTTTCATAAATGCTTCTGCTCCTTTGTAATCTCGATAAGTCGATAAATGGCTAGTTCAAGGTCCTTGGTATGAGTAAGCTGTAGTTTCAATGCGTTCCAGCAACCTATACCAATGATAATAATGATTAATAACATAAGTATGATAATGATATAAAGCATAGGTACTCTCCTAATAGTATAATTTTCGCATTTAAATTGATCACATAAAGAAATTATACTGCTGTCTTTCAGCTTCGTCGCATTGAACAGAAATAGAATACAGTATATAATTTTACAATAATATACAGTTGATTGCGAGATAAAAAATATTAAGATTATATTATGTTGATCTTATTATTCGAATCCATACAGCCAATATCGTGCCGCTAATGAGACAATATAATGTGCATGCTACCTGCACGATAATTATAAAGCCAACAGTATAATCATTTTCTTGGACTTCAGTTGTACCTCCAAAGCTTAGAAGAAACAACAGATAGAAAATAGGCGCACTGATCATATTAATAAAGGCGATTCCTAAGAAACGTTTATCATAACTAATATAAGTTACCACTGTAAATAGGCTAGTAATAACGAGCAGTACAATCATCATGTAATCGAAAAGCAGACCACCATTATAATTGAAGTAAAATAATATCTCGTTAATTATAATGAACAATATGGAGATGAAAAGCGTCATTAGTAAGGAGCTTGATATCGTAGAAGCGGGCATGATCATTTCTCCTCACTTTTTCTTAAGCTGTTCCCTTCGATCCT
Source organism: Paenibacillus sp. Y951 (assembly GCF_056786395.1). NCBI lineage: Bacteria > Bacillati > Bacillota > Bacilli > Caryophanales > Paenibacillaceae > Paenibacillus > Paenibacillus sp. Y951. The sequence goes on from NZ_JBXCIY010000007.1 coordinate 159,143, forward strand.
CATCTCGCTGCATAGCTTCCTTTACATAATCACGTTTTGGAATTCGACTGCTTATGTCGAGCAGCAGCACAATAATGATAAGCAATAACAAAATAACGATGAATTGCATAGTCGTCCACCTCTTTAATGAAATTTATTCAATAATTTGCATATGCTGTTCATCGAACTTCCAATGCTCAGAATAAGCTACCTCCCAATAGAAACCATTTGGATCGGAGAAGTATCCACTATAAGTGTAATTAGATTAATTCTATTCATTATTATACCTACCTTTATCAATAGATTAGAATTTATATATTACTGAAAATAAGATAATTGTTTAATTTGAGTAATAACACGATCATAGCTCTTCTTTAGCTTATTTCTGTTATCAGGAAGTAATGTTAGATGAAGTTGAGTAGCAATCTCCTCTACAACTTGATCAATAGTTTTCGAATCTGTATGTAAGTAAGTTTGAAATATCGGATCTGAGAGGTTTTTCACACATCTATCGATTTGTTCTGCTGGCCAAGAATGTGATCCCTCTCCACGTTTTCTAAGCCTTTTCAATAACGTTTCACGAGAAGCACCAAGTGTAAAGTGATGAATACGAACTCCTTCTACTCGAAGTAGTTCCAAGATCTCAGAGAAGTATTGTGAATTAACTATGGTCATTGGAACGATGATGGTACCATTATACTGCTCTATCATATGTCGATTCTTCTTTGCAATTCATGTGCAGTTTGCGTCTTACCAGCACCAAATGCTCCATTAATCCAAATAATCATTTCAATACCTCGCTTACTTAACTGGTTCTATTTGTCCATTTATAAAACCAACGATAAATAATGTAACCTATTATAAAACCAATACTATTAAGTATATAATCATCAACATCAAAGCTTCCTCTGCGCAGTAATAATTGTGAAAGCTCCATTATCGTAATACCGATTAGAAAGAAGGCCAGCAGGAATATTAGCTTCTTACGAATGATAGCTGGTAGTAAAATGCCGAACGGCACAAATACGATAATGTTACCTATAATATTGACAATTAATGGTTTGCTAAACAATGGATATAGTTGAAACATTTCAATAATAGTAGCTAAAGGTATTATATTGTATTGATAATGTAGTTGAGGACTTCTGTCAAACCCGAAGAGCATCCAGTAAACGAGTAACAGTGTATATGTTAGTAAAATATAGTTTTTTTTCATCGTCTACATCCTATTCAATTGATTCAATGAACAACGTTATTTCTGACTATTATAGCTAACTGTATTGCTTATCTTAATACTGTTAGGATCTCACCTTGAGAGTTTAGCCCTCTAAAAATATAGCCACCTACTAAATGAGATTCTAACTCATCTAAGTAAACTGCGAAACCATCTCTAATGGTAAGTACTTCAAAAAATGTTGAATTTGCTATAATATCTCGGATATTATCCGAGTATTCCTCTTCATACTTTTCATTACTTACAATCACTTTAACTATTGCTGGATCAAGTGCTTGAACGGCTATAATTGTGTCATACAGGTTATTCTTGTTAAGACTCCCTCCCCAAGTACGTAAGAGAGGTACTGTCGAATCGTGATAACTTATTTCCTGACTATTAATTGCTCGATGTAGCAAACCCAAATATGATTTAACAACATATATGCGGTTATATTGCTGGCCATCTGCAACGATTACTTTCATTCCGTCATACTGATGCTCATAAATAATGTTCCCTGCTGTACCGAAAGGATGTTTCTTAATCGCACCTCGTTCACTGAAGGAAAAACCTTGGGTTGGAATTAATATATAACCAATGAAGATGATAACAAGTAGAGCGACATAGTTTCTAATCCTTTTCCGCTGCATTGCGCCCTCCTTTGTGATTTGTTTTATACATCCACTTCAAAAATCGAATCTACGATGATTGGTAAATTGGCCCGAACACTCGCAGCGCCAAATACTGATCTAGCATGTACGCCCTTTTCGCCGAAAACATCATAGAGAAGATCAGAAATACCGTCAAGCACTTTAGGATGCTCTTCAAAATGAGGTTCAGCATTAACAAACCCTTGTATCTTCACAACTCTTTTCACTTTGTCCAAGCTACCTAATGCATCCTTCACTACAGCTAATATCTCGATGCCAGTATTACGCGCAAATTGATAACCTTCCTCAGTTGTATATGTACTACCTAATTTACCTTTTGGATTACCGCTTGGTCCTTTTCCTGAGACGAACATCAATCCATTGACAATAACGAAATTCGTATATGTTCCTGCTGGATTACTAGCTATAGGTAATTCGATATTTAATGACATTAATCTTTCATCTATAATATTAGCCATTACATTCCCTCCTGTATTTCGATGTTTGGTTGTGATGAGCTTCTGTTATGAATTATTGTAGTTGTCATTCGATAAGCTATCATTCCGATTATTGTTCCGATAACGAGCGCAAGTAAGGAGTAGGATAATACAAGCAGACAAAATACAAAGCTAGGCATAAATAATGTTTCCAGTGCAATTTCTAATTTCATCACTGTTGCCCCGCCAAATATAAGAGCAAACAAAGTATACAATGTAACGGATGTACGCATCACTTTCCAAGAGCCTTTGCAAATTAGTGATGTACTCACTGCGGAAGTTAATATTAGCGTGATGATGGCCGTAGTTAGCACTGCAGAAAGATTCGAATGATCGGCTTTGAGTAGTAAACTTAAACATATCAAAGTTGCAATACAGTGCACAGTAGCAGGGATTAAACGTAATGCGAAATTTTTCATGATCACGCCTCCAAATCGTAACATATCGTTAGTTAATCGGAATTATTGTGTAATAATCATGATGTATAAATCGGTCTAGCGAATGTCTACTAAGCGCAGTTTAGGCCATCTATCCAGCCAGCCTTTTGATTGGTGTCTCGTATAATAATAATCTACATTAGTAAACAAATCTGTTTTACGAAGCTGCATATGTAATAGATCGTCTAACCCATATGGCGCGATAATTTCAATACACCCGGTGTCATCTAGCCTCATACCAACAGCAGTAGCAGTTTCTGGCCAATATCGCATTGCATCAAGTGTGCTTGTGTAGGGTAATGTGCCATTCGTGAGATGCATTCGTGCTTGATTTTTCACTGACCAACTGTATTGGGGCTTCCACTTATTCAATTGCTGCTCTGCTTCTACTTCTTGGTCAAAAGCTAGATTTTGAGCATCGTAAAAGATAATATCAACATCATTTAACGGTAAATGATGTTGATAATTAGACAAATAATCCCAACAGTAATTGCGAATGTATCCCGCAGCGATATAGCATTGCGGGAGAGCTAATTCCTTAATATATTGTAGGTCGTTGAGCAAACCATCTTTAGTCATCATGATGTTTTTTAACTGATCTTCTTTCAATCGATTAACTCCTTTGTCATTCGTTGTATGCATTCTACTCGATTATCGAATGGATCTCGGAACTCAAAGCGTTCATAACCAGGTATAGGCACGCATTCTACTAGCGAAATACCTTGTTCGATGATTATATTGCGAATTGCTGATAAGTCGCTAACTTCATAGCCGATATGTGCTTTTGTAAGATTGCGCTGGACCCCATCTTCCGTTCCGATATGCACCTCGCGATCTCCAACTTGTATCCAAAATCCACCTCTCCCTTGTAAAGAAGCGGGTTTTTCTATTTCTGGTAAGTTTAATACTTCACAATAAAAGGTTTTAGCTTGTTGTTCTGCATTTTTGGGAATAGTAATTTGTACATGATGTATTCCTATAATCATCACTGCATCATCCTTCGCAATATTATTATAATTAACATAGTTAACTTTTCCGAATAAATAGGTTTCATTGATTCAAGCAACACACAAAATTATATCATAAATGTATAATGATGGTTCAATAATGTGCTATTTTTTTATAAAGGATGTTCTGAATTTATACATTAACAATGTCTTAAACATAGATTCATTATTGTTGTGTATTGATACTTTGTCTTTATAATAGAAATCGTTAAAATCAACTGGTAATTTTAGTATTGGTTGCACAGGAGTTTCTGAAATCCATTCGTCAAATGCAATCTTCCCCTTCTCTACTTTTCGGAATGTACTGTCTGGTAACATATAAATAATTCCATCAGTCCATGGTACATTCCTCATAGTTTCTAAATTAATTGCGAAATAATAGAATCGTTTGTTGCGTGAAGAAGGCTACTAAATTGGAATGAAATAATAGCTTCATTGCGCCATGTAACAGCAAATTATTCACTCCTAAATAGATTGGTCAACTATTCAAATAACGTAGGATAGTTTCATACAACTTTTGTTTCTCCGTATTTCTTATATCATGACCTGATTTCATAAATTGAACTTCATCTATATGAGCGAATAATATTCTATATTGCTCCATATGGGATGGATCGATCAATGTTCCTTCATCTGTACCTCTAAGAATAAGTGCTTCTTTATCTATAAATGTAGTGAATTTAGAAGATGTAGATTCTGTCCCAATACCATAAACTGCTTTTTTCGTAATATTTTTGGTTCTATTGAAAGGAATAATATAGTTATTGTAATAATCTTCAGCCCAGTTATTATCCATCTCTTTATGTTCTGGAGGATAATCTTGTAGGATCACTTTATGAATACAATCGGAATGTTGTTCAATATAGCCTAGAGCATAGGAAACACCTCTTGAATACGCGTAAATGTGGAAGCTAGTTAATCCGGCATATTGTACAACGCTAATAATATCCTTGACATGATCTTCTAGGTTGTAGCCAACAACTGGTGAATCACTGAGCCCTCTGCCTCTAAAGGACAATACAATGCCTCGTCTAGGCCATATTTCATGGAGCAGCTCTTCGTATTCTTCCGCAGTCTCAGATAGTCCAGGACATATTAGTAGTGGAATTAACGACGGATCAGCATCTTCATGTGAATCTAAGTAATGAATGTTTACCTTTGATCGTGTTATTTCTGATCGTAATTTCACCGGGTTCACCTTCTATATCTATTGTTTGCTACCGATGTACATGATATGTGAAGAACTTCCTAAAATATATGGATTTTCTGACTGTTCTAATACGAGGTTCATGATCTGATTGAATTCTACCTCTCCTCTTTCTTTCCAATAATCCCATTGTTCCTTTGACATATTGGTTGCTACACTACTAGAGCCAATGAGTTTTACCGTCTGAAAACCTTGAGATTCCATAAACGGAGATATTTCATCAATAGGATAGTAGTAGGCTTCTGTAAATCTTCCTTCATCACTATGGTTGAATACTCCTGTTTCTAGAAATGTAGTTATCCCTTGCGAAGTATGATTAGGTTTCCAAAATTGTGGATGGTGTAAGGATGTTTATAAAAACTTTGTTCTCGACATAAATGCGACAAAGACAATACCGCCTGATTTGGTTACTCGATATAATTCTTGAATAGCTCGCATTCGATTCTCTTCACTTTGTAAATGATACATTGGACCAAGCATAATTGTGGCATCGAATTGTTCATCTGCAAATGAATTTAAGTCGCATGCATCCATAACATGAAATCCATCAAAGTGATCTTGAAGTTTGAATTCTTTTACTTTGTGTTGTGCGATCTCAACTAGTCGAGGCGTTAAGTCAGTTAATGTAATTTGATAGCCTTGCTTCGCTAATTCAATTGAATACTTACCAGGTCCTGCTCCATTATCAAGGATTCGGCCTGACAGCGGTAAATGAGCTCGTATATGATGCATGTTGATCATAAACTCTATTGGTTCACGATCAAGTCGACCCCATTCATCAAACTTATTGTAATAATTAATAATAGATTTCATTAGAAGTTCCACCTCTCTTTTTTGATCTATTATTCAAGTAAACCTTTCTCGGAATCGTTCAATGACTTCACCATATACATTTTAAATGATCAATTATAAGTTGCTTTACTATTTCTAAGTTATTAACTGATACATTGGTAGGTTCAAGCCACCCAAAGCCATCTCCAATGTATCGTGGAAAGAGATGCATATGATAATGATCTAAATCATTAAAAGATCCGCCATTTTGCATAACAGATATACCGCTAGGTTGATATATTTGCTTTAATGCTTTTGAAATATAAACCGAAGCTTGCATAATTGCTTGCAGTGTTAGATCGTCTATCTCGTCAAGTTCGCGATAGTGCTTTTTAGGTAATATGAGTGTATGACCATTATGAAGCGGAGCTATATCTAGAATACAAGTAATGAATTCATTTTCATAAACGATGTGTACGTCAGTAATGCCATTAGCTAATTCACAGCCAAGACAATTCATATGTTCAGTCCTTCCAAATTAATTAACCATATTAACTATTGAAGTTGAATATACATCTCTTTCACAAACACAGCAGTACCAGTAATTGAAACATTTATTTTATCGTTGCTTCTGCTAGCATTAACGATTACTCTACCATCTCTTCCGATGTCCTGCCCTTGTTCAACGATAAATGTAGTTTCATTAATCTCTTTGTTAATGTAGGTTAAATAGTAAGCCCCCATTACTCCAGAAGCTGTTCCGGTTACTGGATCTTCTATTGTACCCGAATAAGGAGAAGAGAAATGTCTTGCATGCATAAAGGCATCAGCATGTACAGTTTCCAGACAAAATGGATGTATTGAAGCTCTAGGGTTCTCTAATAATACTTGAGGAAAGTCTTTATTGAATGGAATCATTTTTTTGAAGGAATCTAGTTGAACTATAGGAATCAATAATGTCCACGTCCCTGTACTTCCGTATACAATTGGTTTGGAATGATCTATATCGCTGACAGATAATCCTATCGACTGTGCTAATTTATGAACATCACCATTAAAAGGTCTGAAAATAGGTTCGCTTTGATTCATTTCAATATATATCTGCTTATTTTTTATGGAAAAATGAATATCTAGTATTCCGACATTCGTTTCAATCGAAATATGATCTTTTCCCTCTAACAACCCTCTAGTCTTTAGACAATATAGTGATGCCATTGTTGCGTGTCCACACAGATTGATTTCATGTCCAGGAGTGAAAAATTTCAATTTCACATCTGCTATGTCTGATTTGATAATAAATACTGTTTCATTAAAGCCCACATTGAACGCTACTTTTTGCATTTGTTCTTCACTTAATTGCTCTTCACCTATAACAACACCTGCCGGGTTTCCTTTATTAGCAAGGTTGGAAAAGGCATCATAATGATAAACAGTAACTGCGGAACTCATTAGACTGTCACCTCATCTCTCCAAATGATATACTCATCGGGAATTCTTCAAAGTGGCGATACTTTACAACTGAAATGTATCGCGGATTATAGCTGCTACCTCGATTGGTGTTAAGTTTGTATTGTTAATCTTCACGTAGTTATCTAAATGTATCTCATTAGGATGGGAATTCAATCTATGATGTTTTAATGTCTCTAGTAGGCCATGTTCAGATCTAGCAATATCTCGTTTGGTTGGCTTATGTAATAGTCTATTATCAGTTTTGTTTCTTTCAAGTCGCTCTTCAAGGTCGGCTTCAAGCTCTACCAAATAAACCGTTCCATTCTCATTTTCAAAGATAGAACTAATCTTCTTAACATATTCCCAATCTTCAGCAAGATCTAAGCCCCATACAAAGGTGAAGATTAAACCTTCAAGGTCGCTTTTGGCTACTTCTTCAAATATTTCTTGTCTGAATAATCCGACCAACCGTTTGCCAGATGAACTTCCGTAATCAAAGAAATTAGATACCAAATCAATTGTCATATGATTATGGAAAAGCTTCAGATTAGTAATCTCAGCAAGGTGTTGTCCTACCGTCATCTTCCCTACAGCCTGTGGGCCAAATATGATGATTAGTTTCATACCGAGCGAGCCTCCTTAATTATTGAGTCATTTATTTGGTACCAATACAATAAAAGAATGAGCCTGAATAAAATCTATTAGGGTCTTGGCAGAAAGTTTCTACCTTCTCGGCGAAGTCAATTCGCTGTTCTTCCGAAATTAATTGTGCTTGAACGAGATGTCTAGCTTGTTCTCTGCCCATTGCTAATCGTAAAGGGAAAGGTATTTCATCATAAAAACCTGTGAAATCACTAGTGTCGGTAATGACTTTAACCTCGTCTATGCCAGCTGATTTATATAGAGAAAATAACTTCCTACCAATTAATCGATCTGTACCATTGGTCTTTGCATATCGTACATTAGCTCGAATTAGCTCTGAAAACTCATCGGCAAAGGGGTAAAAGATCATTGTCTCGTCATCAACATCAACGCAGACAATGGTTCCTTTAGGTTTACATACACGCTTCATCTCCTGAATAATAGTTTCAGGTTGTTGATTATGCATAAGTACTAAGCGAGTATATACAAAGTCGAATGTATTATCATCGAATGGAAGTCTAGTCGCTTCAGCTTGTAGTACAGTAACGTTATTCAACTGTTCGGATTGTAAGCTTCTTAATATATCTTGACTACTATCTATTCCGATAAATTCAGTCTGTGGCAACATATTAGCAAATAAATTTAGCATTGCACCCGTTCCACAACCAACATCAAGCACTTTACTTGAATGTATCAGACCATGGCTAAGGAATATATCTGTAATCGTTTTCGAATGACTATCAACATTTTTAGTTAGTCTTTCTATTTCAGTAAGTTTTTGCTCCTCTTCAAAAGCATCGAATGTATATGTATGTTGCATATAGTATCCCTCATTCTAGTTTAGTTGTGATATTGCCAATCTCTAGTGCATGCCTTCTCTAACAACTCTTAATAGTTCGTTTTTATGGTCAGGATGACATGCAATTAGGTAAGGTTCATCATTCATCCCAATAAATTCATTGCCTTCAAAGTCGATGACAATCCCGCCAGCTTCTTTTACCATTAAAATACCAGAATAAAGATCGTCGCCCTCGGAGTTATATAATATAATCCCATCGATATCACCCTTGGCTAACATACACCATTGCAGTGTCGGAGCCCAAAGTCTCATCATTCTCTTAAATTTCAGATCAATATGTTGTCTCAATCCTACCGCAATCGTGTGGTTTTGTACTTTATGGCCTTGAATCCAACCTATATTACCTTTGGATAGATTCGTATTACTTTTGACTAACATAGGTAATCCATTACATGTCGCGCCATTATCTTTCTCGGCAATAAATAAACGTTCTGTCATCGGCTCATAGATGACGCCAAGAACAGGTTCAGACTGATACATCAGTGTAATAGAAGTAGAAAATACGGGTAGACCAATCGCGAAATTATTAGTTCCGTCAAGCGGGTCGATTAACCAAAGCCAGTCACTTTCTACTCCTAGATCCCCTATTTCCTCACTATGAACGTGGTGGTCTGGAAATGTCGTTAAAATCGCATTGACAATTAATTGCTCCGTCAAATGATCTACTTCAGTTACTATATCTCCGAACTCATCTTTCAATTCTAAACCTTTGAAGTTATCGAATTTACTTTTTGCAATATCGCCGGCTTGAATAATGATAGATTCACATAACTGTCTTGCATCTTTTATTATTTGATAATCCACTGATGCACCTCTTCTATTTATTATAATGAACTTAGAATATTCAGACTATTATAACTTCGAATGTCTTAATATGGCAATAGAATATTGATGAGAGATTTTGAGGACTGCGTCAAAAGGTGATAATCTATCCATTAGTTCATTTGTTATTATCGTTTTGGATTGATCACTTTCATTAGTCAACCAAGAAACAGATCTAATCTTTCCGCACCACTCTTCATGGGAGAATTCAAGCATATAGTCTTGTTGCCACACATCAATCAGTTGCAAGGAATGACTCTCCCATTCATCGAACCAATTAAGTGGGAACCCCATTTTACGTTCAACAGCATCAGCGTTAGACCCTGCTGGTTTGAGGACAATCTGATTGTTCGTTAGAACTTCAAAGGTCATTCTAGCAATCTCAGAATCAGGTTTGAATATTGAGTTGATTACAATCAAATGACCGTCATTGTCTAAATGTTTTTCGATTTTTCGTAAAACTGCAGAACGATTGAACCAATGCCATGCACGAACAGCAATTATTATTGGAACTACTTGTGCATATTCAAAATCCTCTGCTGTTGACAAAATATACTTTATGTTAGTAACTTATAATTGTTGATCCATCTGAACAGCTTCTTCGATCAATTCAATGGAAGGTTCAATCCCAATCACGTTCGCACCATATTCAACCAAATGCCTACTCACGATCCCTGTACCTTGATTTTCAAATCTATCACCTCAATTGTATTTATTAACGATTGGGATTATCTCATCCAAATCATTAATGATATAGCTGGGTTCGCTACTGTTAGTTTCTTGCTCCATAAAGCCTCGCAGCCATATCGTATGTATACCTACATCATTAGCACCTTTAATATCATTGATAGGGTGATCTCCTATATACCAACATTGAACTGGCTTTGCCTGCAGTCTAGCTAATGAGAGATCAAAGATACTACGATGAGGCTTTTTACAACCTACATCATCGGATACTATAATCTCATCAAAGAAGTTTCTTATATTAACACTATCGATTTTTGCATGTTGTGAACGGCTCGAGCCGTTTGTAATTAATCCTATCTTAAAATTTCTTGATTGCAAATACTGCAACACAGATAAGGCGTTATCCATTAATTCAGTGTATTTATAAAAATCTGAGAACCAAAACTGGATCATATCATCGATAGTCGTTACTGAATTTCGCAACTCAAGTCTAGCGAATAATTCTTCATATAATTCATGCTTCTTTCGGTAACCATTATTATCAGCAACTCTCATCAATTCAACAATGGCAGATCGCATAGATGAATCGGTACGAACAACAAATTGATCAATAAAATCATGTGAGAACTTTTCATAAGCCTTTTTACGGTTGATCAGTGTATTATCAAGATCAAAAATGACAGTATCTCGTTTCATGGGCTCCTCCTTAGTAGAAAACGAAGACAACTTGTTAGAAGTAGTCTGAACGAATAATATTAGTGATACGTATTATTTGTTTCTAGCTGTTTTACGTTTATTAAGATACTTTCGTATAAAGTAATAAAGTGGGGAAAATATTATAAATACTCCGACTAATTCTAATAAATCATCTAGTCCAAATGCTTGATCAATGCCATATAATATTGAAGGACTAGACCAATATGCAATGTGAACCGAGGTGTTAGATTGATTGGGAAAAGCAGTTTCTTGAGTTATCTTGTTAGATAACTCACTAGGAAACTCGCTGGATAGGTTTTGAGTGTTCAAATAACCTTGTACAACTTGCCAGCCAATAATTAATGCCATTAACAATAGTGCAAATATTATGGATTCGATCAATATTCGTTTATTCATTGATTACCCTCCATTCTCTATTCCGATGAACTAACCAGATTTTGTACTCGGTAATTTCATCTTTCAGCTCGTAAACGGCATCCATATCCATGTAATGTCCTACCGCAGTAATTGGTATTCTAATTTCAAGTTTGGTTGTTACTAGCTTTGAAAAATCAATAAACAAACCTTCCTTTGTCGCGTTCAACAGTATTTTTGAAATGTCACTAGGTATAGGTGAAATCTGTTTTCTTGTAAAATTTCTTAACTTGAACGTCACAACTTTTGACAATATCAATTCATAGTCTTGTAGCTGGCTTACATAAATTTTATTGAACCAACCATCATCATGTGCATAATATGCAAATCTGCGTTTGGGAATAACATGTAATGGTTTAGCAAGATGTCCAAAGTAGAGTAGCTCAGCAATTTGAAGGGAAGTTAGAGTATCGAGATCGTCTTCTTTATTGAAATCTACCCAACAAAAATCTCCATATCCGTATACATCATCAGCAATTAACTCATCAATTTCCTGAGAGGTTACATATTCGAATCTTGAGTCTAGGTTCAATTGTGCGTTATCAAAATTATGTTTCAATAGAATTAGATTCTCTGGTCTTTGTTCAACGCACGACATAAACTCATAAAATTCTATTCCATACGAGTAAAAGCATTTATTATCGAATTCCCGACCATTTATATAGATTATATCTCTTACCAGCTGTTTTGTCTTCATTAGGCCGTCCCTCATACTGATCATATTTGGCGTAAAATCTAGCTAGATCTTAGCAACTATTCTTCAATTAAATATACACCATCATTCGTTTTCAACGTTCCTACTTTCGTTACATCAGCATACAAACCGAATTGTACGTTCATATTTTCATTAATGAGCTTAAGTAGGGTAACATCCTTCTCTAACGTATCTGGATCGATCGTAATCATAGCGCAGCGCTCAGAAGGATACTTAATCGTAAGCTCGCTATTACCGATCATAAGGCGTCGACCAATAAGATCAACTTCATTAATATCTTCTTCAAGCATAATACAGAAATTCGCTCTGAATCTACGGTGATCAATTCGTTTGCCATAAAGCTGCTCAAGTCTCTGTAACTGCTAGGTTATCGGCGTCAGGTACTGCTTCTAATTTGGCGTGATAACCGATTACGCCATACTTAGCTAAGTCTACAGACTGTAACGTCTCGCCTGAAAAGGATTTTACAGGATATCTATTTATTTTAATTAGCTTACCAATTTGAGTTGTATTCATTGTCGTTACTCCTTTAATTCTCTTACGTTGAACGATGAGGATCTGAACGTCTAGCTTAATTGTAGATTACTCCGTAATTTCCATCCATCGATATGAAAGCCACCCGCTTCTTGTAACACATATTCTGTCAGCCTGCTGTAGTATTGAAGCATCTGATCTGTAGTTTCTACTATCATTGCTTCGATGTACATATTACTGAATAGTTGGTCTGGAAAAACTTGTTTCATATATTTTTTCAAGTAGGATGCTTCGGATAAGTATCGACTAATCTGATAATGAGGAATTTTCTCTATGTGAAGTATAGAGCAATATGTATCGAACAATTGACACAAGGAGTTATAATAAACAAATTTGAAATCAGATCGTTTTTGCTCATAACAATCCAGTAGATTATCGTATGCATCCCATAATGTATACTTTTTCACTTCTATCAGTGAAGCGGATACGTCTTCGTAGCTTTTGGATTTCCAACTTAGAGCTTCCTGCTTTAGCAGCTCGATAACTCCAGTATGATCAAAGATAACTTTGCCAGTAATAAATTGAACCATCGCCATTGTACGATGTTCATTATAGTCTTCCTGGAAGTAGCTTCGGATTTGTTGAGGCGGATTAGCGAAATACTCGATTAACAATCCGTTAATGATACAATTCCCTCTTTCTCGCCACTCTACATGATCTGACAGTATAATATGAACATCTATATCTGATCTATTAGATGGCTCGCCGGTAATATAGCTACCACAAACCAATGCACCAACGACATCTTCGTTATGCTCCCAAGTGGCTAAAAACTGTTCGAGAGCTATTTCCCATGGTTTCATTAATGAATACCCCCTGATGTAAATATCAAGTATTTTCTATCTTCATAAGAATAGCTATAGCCAATTGCAATGTTCTATCTGCTGAGATGACGATAAACAAGATGCTTACCTCCATTTTAAATGTTATCCAAAGAGAATATCCATGACAGAACCTAGTGTTCCTGCCTTCTTTCCATTCAAGACACTAGGATCATAGATTTCAACGTAGCCACAGTTGTTACATGAAACAAATAGGAAATGATTATGCTGAATATCAAATAGTTTACTTAACCCATTACCCGTCATCGCAACTTCCTTCACTCGACAATCATCGCATTGACACTTTGCACACTTAAAGTTGCCACTAATCATATCTATGACGGATAGAAGGTCACCATACTCTTCATCGGTGTAATGTAATGGCTCCGAGTCTAATGTAGAATTACTATCAAAATCACGATCAGATACATCATGCAGCTTTTGATGACATTGTGGACATTTACCATTTGTGATCACTATCTCATCTTGACACCATGGGCATTCTATCAAATCAGCACATCCTATATATAGATTTGGTGATGGGTCCTATTTATTGTTAAGAATGATAGCATCAACTATTTTTCGAAATTGAAGTTGTACTTCTTCTGTAGCAATAAACTCTTTATTTTGAACCATTAACAATTCCCATGTATCTTTCACACTGCCATTTGTTTCTGTACTGATCTCTTTATATATCGTAACTAGCTCATCTAGAATGTTAGTTATAATTTTAATTTCTTCTATTTCCTTCTCTTCTAATGTGAAATATTTCAGTTCTCCATCATTAAGTAAGTTTTCGGTGTGATTATTATACAAAAGATCAAAATATATGGATATATCTTGAAATATATCAAATAAAGCGAAGTTGGTATTACTCGTTACAGTAAGTTGCATAGAATCTTTGGGATGTAGTGAATTGTATATCAATACAAATTCACTTTGGATGGTCTCCAAATCATTAAAATCTCTTTGTAAATAATTTCGATTAGATCCGATCAGACCAACATACAATCTACGATCCGATATTGCTTGCTTCAACGATTCATTAAGTGAGGATATCTTATAATATTTCGATAATCTATAACTAATAGAAACTTCGTAAAGTGCTTGTTCTGTTCCTTTGTTGTTATTATGTTGGATAGTGTTATAGCTTACTGATACTATAAGTAACACAACAATAATTAAGCTTAAGACTTTGAATTTATTGTTCATCTTGGCCTCCTGAACTATTTTCAATTCGCTTATGCAGAAAAATAAGTCTTTCAATCACTTGAAATCCGTTCTTTGTATAAAATTTTTCTGCTGGAATCCCCCTGTTTGTCAATAACGTTATATTTCGTATACCATTAGATATTAAATTTTGCTCTACATGTTTCATTAATTGTGTTCCTATGCCTCTTCTTTGCCCATCAACTTGAACACACATTTCATTAATGTAAAATTCATCGCCTTCCCACCATCTTTTTCGAAATCCCAATATAAATCCTTGGACAACTCCGTCTTCGTCCGCAATATATCCTTTAAACCCAGGAGTACATACATAGTCTGTTAAATACTGCGCAGCACCTTCGATCGACCAATTGTCATTCCATGGTTCACGATTAAATACGTTCAAAAAGAGCGTAATACAATTATCAAAGTCTTTACTCTCTACAAATTCACGAATATTCATGATGATTGATTCCTCCCCTTGTCCTCGATTTTAATCATACTCATTCGTATTTTCCAAATCATTGAAGCTACTATCACGCCAAGAAAAGTTCCACTAATTGGTGCAACAAACATTATTCCAAGGACGTTATGACTTGCTGATAGCAATAATTTCGATATTGTGACAACGAACGCGGTTACAAGAACGATCAGCCAATATATTCTTTTCTGTTTTTTCGTAACAGCTGTTCCTACTTTTTGAGAAGGATGACTACTGAACAGGTAATAGCCAACCATACATACAATAAATACAAGTCCTACAATAGATGATGTATATTGTAGTGCTTTATACGTTGGTATATTCATAATAAGCACCTCATTCAATGCAGGCAGTAAGTCGACGAAAAAACCATGTGCATGAGTAAAACCATCAATAATAATATGAGTTCCAAATCCTATTATTATTGACATGACGAGTACTAACCATGATCTCACTGTATTTAAGTTCTCCTGATGTAAAAATTGATAGAGTCTTGAACTAAGGTAATAACGCGAAGTGATATGAAGAGATAATGGAACTTTTATTACATGATGAACGAGATAGGCTATTATTATCGATAGTGGCAGCGCTTGGAGAAATAACCCTATAAATGAATGACCAATACTTCTAAATGGCTCCAGCCTTATGAAATATTCAAAGTCAGGAGACATGCTTCCTAATATCAACCCTGTAGTGCTAAAATATTTGGGTTTTATGTACTTTAGCGGTACTGCAAACATTGCATGTGACAATGTAAATGGCATAGTATACTCCTACTCAAAATGAATTATAGTTAATAATATCTGTGTAACAATTAGGTGAGATAGTTTATTATTTCTGCATTAATTTGCTCGGATTGTTCGTGATTAATCGCATGACCTGCATTATTAATGATCGTATAGGTTAGTTGATACTTATTAAGTCTTTGTATTGCCTTCGGATAGTAACTCAGTACATCTTTATCACCGATTAGAAATAACGATTTATCTCTGATCAGACTAATTTGATCATGGTGGAACATAGTCAGTGTATGCTTCATCATCGACTTATTATTGAAATACTTAAGTAGATAGTACCAATGGTTCATGAGCTCGGTATTATTCTCGAATACTGAATAATTAGATCCACTTAGCTTTCTAAGTAATTTCTTACAATTGTTTTGTGTTGGAAATAAAGCTTCTGGTAGAAAGGCGTTCATCATTTTCCTCATCACTTCAAACTGGCTACTTGCGATTGTCCCTGCCATACAAACAATTTTAGTAACTTTAGAAGGTCTCATGATTGCATAATGATAAGCTAAGTACGCTCCATATGACACTCCCACAATATGCGTTGTTTCTATTGTTAACGATTCAAGTAGCTCATCGAGCCATGTTGTTTGGTCAAATTCTTTGTAATAGTTATCATTCGGTTCACTCTTACCAGAACCTCCAATTGCATCTATTGCAATAACATAAAAACTTTCAGATAGCTGTTGTATATTATAGATCCACATCATTGCCGAGTTGTCTGCCGTTCCATGTAGCAGTATTAAAGGAGGATTAGTTGGTAAACCTGCTAGTATAAGATGTGTACTTCCATACGATGTCATAATGTCAATCTCTTCGTATATGACATCCCATTGTGCCAATAATCTATTATAGGATTCGTAGATAAGATGTTGACCTTCGCTAGATTTGTATCTTTTCATTAGATTTCACCCCTAGCTTAAATTAGTGGTTGAGCATAGACCTTCCTTAAATCGAATTTGAAATTTAGTTAACATAATTGTGGAATTCCTTTAATAAAGTAATTCTTCATTCAAGTATTTGTTGCGCATTAAAATATTTTTGACCGTCGAGATTGTATTAGCTCTTTTTGGAACTGCTGCTATTCTACTGAGTAAAATAAATCTAAGGCAAGCGATGGCTTCGAATATTTCTAGTTCATCACGAGTGTACTTCGTATCACTGATAAGATCATTCATTATTTATTCAACCTTTCCATACGATTAGTACCACTAGATATCGTGATAGTGTTGTATTGCCCATCCTGAAAGATTAAACCGTTTAACTGTAGACCGTATGCACATCCACCATCTATCCCCATCTTATCTTCACCAAACCAAACATCTGCTTTGCCATGTATATCAATAACCTTCGTATGACCGAATACTACCTTCTTATCTATGACTGTTGGTTGCGAGATAAATTCATCCTTAATATACATAAAATCATAATCGGATTGTTCCTTCCAATTACTATAATTAGGGTTAATGCCTGCATGCACATAGAGATGATGATCGTCTTCGTAATATAGAGGCAATTTACTAAGAAATTCAATATGATGACTATAATTATCCTTAATGCTTGAGATCGCGGTATTCAAGTCTATATCTGAATTTCCAAACTTATAGTCACAATAGCTATTCATCGTTTCAATACCACCGTGCTCGATGAATTTGGTCTCAATAGTTTTATCTGGGTTTCTTATTAAATCTACTAATCGTTGATCGTGGTTACCTCGTAATGCAATCGCGCCATATTCTTTAACTAGCAATATGACTTTATCAACCACTTCTTTACTATTTGGTCCTCTGTCGACATAATCACCGAGTAATATTAACTTATCCGAAGCTGAACTTAATTCCAACGCAGTGATTAATTGATCAAATTGATCTATACATCCATGAATGTCACTTATCATTATAATTCTACTCATACATTGCCTCCTATAACAGTCTTACAATCGCGACCTATCCTTCCTATTATAAATCTCGCTTTTTCACAGAAGGGATCCTTACCGTTGAGAGTATTTAATTTAATTCTATTAGTAGAGGATTGATAAATTAGCTTAAACATGGTTGTTTAAATATCTTCTCTCTTCAATCGTGAGTTTTCTTCATCAATAGCAAACAGTTGCTGTTTCAACTTATTTTGTTCGTTGACATACCCTTTAATATTATTGTCAACATATGACTTTTTACCAAGCTTGTCATATATCATGATTAAAGCTAAAGCCAAAATCGCAAAATTATAAATTAAAAGTCCTTCAATCGAAAATTCATTATATATAATGATGTTTATAACGATTAAAAGAAAAAACGTTAATAAATACTTCATCTATTTTTCCCCTCTCAACGTAAAAAACATTGAATTATTTTCTTGCTATACCCCCCTTTAAATCGCTTAATCGTATGATCATTATCATCATTCGAATGTCCTTAAATTGTCTGAGTTTAGTTCAGCATAAAAGATGATTCGATTACCAAAAGGATCCGTTACACAACATTCTTCGTTTCCCCAAGGGGTTAATTCTAATCCAGGTCTTGAATAGTTATAGTCTTTATTAATAAGCTCGCGATGGAAATCTTTAATTCCATCGACTTCAATTCTAATGGCAGCTCCAGGGCTACAATCCCCGTGATGTTCGCTTAAGTGAATCTTAATATTGTTCCTTGAGACTTGCATATATAATGGTAAATCCGAATCAAAGCGATGTTCCCAATCTAGCTTGAATCCTAAGTAATGGATATAAAACTCTTGAGCTTTCGTAATATCAAATATACGTAGAATTGGTACAATTTGTTGCAGCAATAACGTCAACCTCCTAGTTGTTTAAGGAAATTACCTTGCTTTTTTGAATGTTAATAGAACTTAACTCTTCTCTAAATTGCAGACGAATATGAGCTCGGGGAATACTTACTCTTCCCGTGCCACAAGCTACTTCTAATATTTCTTGACCGTATTGATGTGAGTAGTCTAAGTAAAAAGAAATATCATCCTTTATAATGCCACGTTGATCAAAATCATATAAGTATGAGATATTATTGAATTTGTTAGTGTTATTCAACAAAATCCACCTCCTAATATTATTTAATGTGGTTAATTATAGTTGGTTATACTAAGATTACATTCTCGAATTTTGCTCCGTACTCCCACCTTCCTATATGAGGTTCAATAGCCCATTTTTTTCCTTTGAGGCTGACATCTTCATTGTCGGGACATATATAGATTCGCTTATTTTGATTATTATAATCTTCGATCGAATGTCCAATATTTCCATTGGGATCGAGTAGCTCATATCCTCTAGATTGGATTAGATCGTTACTGAACTTGAATAGATCTCCTATTGTCGCTGCATGTTTGGCAAACTCATAAGTCGATTCAAATATTTGCTTTGCATCATTTATTAACTGGGAAATTATCATATCATTTCCGACCTGTATTGTTTCTGAGTAATCCCCCCATTTACCATTAAGCATAGGGCTATAATCAACGAGAACAATATCCGATTCTAGCAAAATTACATCTTTAGAAGGCAAATGATTTCCACGTGTGCAGTAGATTGAGTTCTTGTTAAAGTTTACAAGCATAGGATACCAAAGATCTTCAGCACCAAGTGAGTACATGATCTCTTCGCATTTAATCGAGAATTCATGTTCTGAAATTCCTGGTATTAAATATTGTTTTGATCTCTGACAAGCCAATATAGCCAATTGCTGTGCGTCCATATTAATCATTCCTTTTTAATCTTCATAATAAGTTAGCAGGTATTGATCAATTTCATCAATTCTCCCTAATTCATCTTGTCCATTCCAAAATACAATCTTATCTGCTTCTGTATTTGGTATAAATGGTCTTGTCTCCTGGATCCATGCCGTGAATAAACCACCGTATTCTGTCTTTCCATTATGTAATTTGAATTTCATCAATCCCATGAACTTTATCGTAGCTGGTCTTTGATTAGATTCTTCTTCCATTTCTCTTAATGCGCACTCTCTTAATGTTTCTCCTTCTTCTTTAATCCCTCCGACTAATTCCCAATTCTGTTTCCAGTGATTAAGAATAAGTAAAAATCCATCACTATTTTTAGCTACTACGAGTGCGTGTGTTATCGGATAATCTAATTTAATCGTAGCTGCTTCTTCCTCCGTTATCGGTAAAACTGTCTCAAAAACATCTCCTCGTTGATTTTTACAAAGAGTCATTACGTTAGCTCCTTTAAAATTCATTGTATTTTATTGTTGTTATTAATTTGTTAGTCGACGTATACTACTTCCTATTAAGCTCATGTATGATGTCTATTATTTCACTTAAATCTTTAATCGTATGACAAGCTATTTCAGGTCTTTCATAATATAGGTCTTCTTTCCAAATGCCTATCATCCCCGCCGTAATACATCCTTCAACATCGTTTTTAGGATGATCTCCCACATAGATAGCTTCATTTGCAGTTACTTGCAATCTATGTAACGCTCTTTCAAATATCTCTTTCTCTGGTTTCTTTATCTGCTCTTCCTCTGATACAATAATGACGTCAAAATAATCAGTTATACCAAGTCCTCTAATATTTGATCGTTGAAATTCGGAGTATCCATTCGTAATGAGACCTAATTTTATATTTCTATTTCTTAATTCATTCAATAGCTCATGCATGCCATTGAAGCCAATACAATGATGTTGAAAGCGTTCAAGATAGTCAGCCAATAATTCATCTTGAGTTATGTCAAATTGATTTTCATCAATCAGTTGTTGATACACAACATCTTTCCACACATAGCCACGCTGATCTAATACTATAAATCGTTCGCTATATATGGAATAATCTATTTTCTGTAGTGCCGTTATGGCAGTATACTGCGCCAACAGAAGCTTTTTCAAAGAGTTGTCTCTATCTAACAAAGTTCCATCTAAATCAAAAATTATCGCTCTTATCAAGGCTAACCCACCTTTGCAAGTATTAATAAAGACTAATGAATATGATAAACGCCCACTCTAGATAGCTTTTATCTTAGGTGGGCGTCTGAGTTGGTATGCTGCTTCTGCGTTTTATGCCTTAAGTGGGTAGTAGATTGTCTAAATATTCGTTTTTCAGAATCCCCATAATTATTACATCTGAATAAATGCCTTTAGAGAAATACCTCTGTCGCAGTCTACCTTCTTCCTTAAATCCACATTTCTTATAGCAGGCAATTGCTTTTTCATTATAATCAAATACTTCAAGTTGTAATCTATGTAAATTTAATTGTTGAAAGACAAATTGCTGTAATAATTGTATAGCTTCTGTCCCAATCCCTTGATTGTGAAATTGAGTATCTCCAATTACCATTCCCATTTCAGTACTTCTATTTTTCCAATCAATATGCGACAAATCAATCTGACCAATGTATTGTTCTGAGTCTTTATCGGCAATAATAAATCCTTTCTGCCCGGTTTTCCCTTCTAGTATTGAATTAAGATATGATTCAGTTCCGTTGACAGTATGTGGGTATAAGAAGATATCCGACAAGAAGTCCGTAATGGCTGGATTATTACACCATCTTCTCATGTATTCTAAATCTTCTGATCTATATTCTCTTAATATAATTCGGCTACCTATAATATGAGGCAAGTGATTTCCCTCTTTCCCTTTATATATATTCTGACACTCTTGATTGTAACAAATCAATTAATTCTTCATCCATGTATTCATATTCATCTGGAATATCTAGTCGTATCATTCTCTTCTGTTCCAGCTGATCGAACTTCATATAAGTTAATGCCGTTAAACTTCTCCACTTGTTTCTAGCTAGCGTGTCCCGCTAGTGCAAAGATTCTTAAACACGAGCCCCCATACAACTAAACATTCCTTTGAAGCTTAACATTACATTCTGACGTTGTCGCAGTGACGTACTCCATGTAATTCACAGAGCCGTTAAAGTTCAAATAAGCCTCATAACGCATTCGGATTGCGGGTAAAGTGATCAAATCGAGAACATTTTCCTTTGGAACCCACCTGCACTCGCTCGTTTCATCAGAAGTAGCTAACTCTCCTCCAACTACTTTGCACACGAAATCAAACATGACCTTCGTAGGAACATCAGTCACACCGTCGTACCACTTATGGATCGCTGTATTCGAAACAACACTAATTAAATGGCTAACAGTGGTGTCTATTCCACTTTCCTCTTTGATTTCACGAATCACGCCATCAATCAAGTTTTCTCCAACTTCAGTTATCCCACCAGGATACACCCAACCATCGTCATGTGCTTTTACTAATAGGATATTTCCAGTTCCATCTTCTACAATTCCGCCTGCCGATACAATATGTGTCGGAAACGCCATTTCACTACCTCCCAAAAACTTTTTGTAGCTACCTGATATAACTTCTGTGAAACAAAAAGTTACTTCGGAAGCATAAACTAAACGGTGAATTTGTATATTTATTCCACGTTGATTATTGCGGTATAGTTCCCTGTTAGTACAATGATTCTCTATAATCGAAACTTGAGCTATACTTCTCCCCAAAATATCTCAGTTTCATAATCGAATAGAACAATACCATCCTGCTTATTTCTATCAAATAGATTTCGAAGTTCCGTCATCATCGGATCGTAATTCGGTTGCCCGGGTACAGGACTGTAGGAAGAGGATAGCAACCGGCCTCTCAAGCCCTCGAAATCGAACTCCTGACTCATTCCGAATCTCCCTTCATGCATCGTACCTTCCTTGAAAAAAGAGAGAAGCATCATCTGTGAAATGTTTTTATGATTGATTTTTTCGTAGTCAGTTCCGTATGTATGAAGCAGCTGATCGTATTCTTCACGAAATGCCGTACCGTTAGTAAGACGGGAATTCCAGATTAGTATTACTCTCCCACCTGGCTGTAGAATTCTACGGAACTCGGTTTGGGCCGCTAAGCGATCAAACCAGTGAAACGCTTGTGCGCAGACAATAAACTCAACCGACTGATCAGGTAATCCAGTAGATTCTGCAGAACCCGATATAGTCTGAAAGTTTGGATTGCTTCCTAACATTTGCTCGGCTGCTACCCGCATTGCCTGATTCGGCTCGACCGCAATCACATTGCTTCCGCGTTCCAGAAGTAGCTTTGAAAAGATCCCTGTTCCGGAACCGATGTCTGCTATTTTACTGTTCGAACGCAAACCGATGATGTCGTACAAATAATTAATAGCTTCTTTCGGATAGCTCGGGCGGTACATTACATATGAATCGACTCGGTCCGAAAAAAATTCTTTACTGTTCATTTTTCGTCACTCTCCTAGTGTTTAATTTTTTGGTCTGTTAGTTGAGAAAAGGCTGCCTTGATGGCATTGAACTATCGTTCTCCGTTAGTTGAATCTTGAACACCATAGGACACACGAGATCAGGATGATTCCTCCGTCAGTTCTGACGGGGTATGACAAGAATGACGGGGTCATTCATAGTTATCCCCTGAACTTCCCATTGTCTAGACGTATTCAATCCGTAATGAACCGTAATTGTCTGTTTGGTTTCAGATATCCACTGTCTATCACCTACAAAGGCGGTAATCTCTGCATCAATGTTTTCTTTTCCATTCGTCAACTTAACTTCTTCTTCGTTAATAATCAGTGAAGATAAAGGAAACTTTTCATCTTTTTCAGTGGATTCACCTAAAAATATGTTTGATGCGGATACCTTAACATCTCGCAAAACCTCTTCTGCCGTTGGTATCTCGGGGTAATTTTCGTTACCACATGCTACCATTCCAAGTAGCAAGAAAAGAAAAAGACTTGAAGTACAGATTATTTTTTTCATGTTTGAACTCTCCCCCTATGTCATAAAATCATGTATTCTGTGGTATCAAATAATATTATATTTATGATTGAGAAATCTGTCCGTTAGCCATACATGCAGCGCAAGAGCGGCGCTGCACCACAGAGGATGAAAATGGATACCTCAATCTATACTGTTTGTACGGCTGGCGAAGAAGGTCGATAAGCTATGGTGCCATAGAGCCCAACCGTTAGTCTGACTCCAACGACCACGGTGCATCACAGATTGTCGCTCCCTTTTGGGAAGCACTCATGGGAGATTAATCCTATTCTGGTTTTTGCACCAGCCTTGCCTTTATTAGTTCTGGAATGTTGTTTTTCGTTATACCTAACTTTATAAAAAATCACATAAGGCTCAGCCATTTTTTAAAAGTGTTATTCTGAGTCTTCTTTATTTTGCTCTTTTTCAGGTTTTGAGCTGATTCTATTTTCATGGGAGGCTATGTTAATGAATATTGTTGATATTTATTAAAGAATAGAGCAACTTCTAATTCAAAGGAGTTACTCTTTTCAATCAAAATAATCTTTAACTTTATTTTTGTGTCTATTAGCAAACTTAATAGTGAAAAACTGAGGAATCAAATTCAAAAAACTAACCAGGATTAATAATTGATATGGAGTTAGTGGATTAAAATAGCCCCCCCATCGTACGTTCCCTGTCATCTCACTAATGAAATAAAACGAAATTATTACAGATAATATATTTCCAATAATAAGAAAAATTGAATTACTAAAGAGTTTGCCGAGGAAAGCAAGAAGCGAAGTCACAACAATCATAATTAAATAGCCAAGCATTGAACCGTTAGCAAAATCTTGGTGCATTGAAAAATAAACAAAGGGAAAACAGTATAAACAGACTATCAGAATGCCAATTACTATTTTTCTCATATTCTCATCTCTCTTTGTATCTTTATAAATAGAACAAATATTGGTTACGTAGAAAACTTGGACAGCCGAAGACTATTATAGGTTGAGTTTATTGAAAACAAGCAACTTTCTATTATCATTTTTCTTATCGTATCATTGTCACTTCGATTTTTAACATAATTCAAGAAATGAAACCAAATTAAATAATCGTTGAGGTATTTTGTTACTACACCATTAAATCGTTATATCCAACCTTTTAATCGGCTGTGATAGTTGTTGACATTTTGGATATGAAACAATCCTTCCATATAACTGCCTTTTAGTTGAGAGATGGCTACCTTGATGGAATTGAACTATCGTTCTCCGTTAGTTGAATGAACGAGTGCTTAAATGGCAGTTCTAAGCTAGATTATTTATTTTCTTACTGTTCCTATTAACGCCATATCCGTATATATAGATTCCTCAATATTAGGAAGCAACCTGTAAATTGATTTATGTATAATATTTTCAATTTCTTGCTTAATAGTGAAGTAGTTTTTCCATGAAATTGGTGAATTAGAATTGATTCCATTTCTAATGGCAGCCGATACAATTCGCTTTTCTATTGTTGAAAATCCCTTATCATCTGCTAATGCATCACATACTCTAATTAGTTTGTCATAGATAGTCCATTCAATTTGATTTTGGATCTCACTTAATTGTATTTGTACGTACAAGGGGATTTCCTTCCAACCATTAATTAGCTCTAATTCTGATATTGCAATTTCATGCGTAACGCAAACATTAGCAGTGCCCTCGAAGCCCTTATTAATCATAAATAAATAACCATCCAGTGCATGAATGACTGAAGGGGTAAAACCTACATAGCGGCCAATATCATGTAATAGTCCACTTGTATAAGCTATATTTGGGTCAATTTCGTATCCAGCCTTTAGTAAATCTATTGCTATATATTCGGCTGCCTTTGCCACGTTTTTTGAGTGTTGAACCCAAGTTCCAGGATTTAATATTGCTGCTTCATTTAACAATTGCTCTGCATATAATCTATCTTCAACAAACTTCATTCTACCAACTCCATTTTCTTTTATTAGCCATTTTCCAAATAATAACACAAACACAATATTTCAGTAACTGTTGAGCTAATCTGACCGCTAGCTTAACCAAGGGTCAACTGTCGAACACTTTATTTTTCCCGGTCTAATTTTATAGATGTCATAATGCTTCACATTAGACTCAGAGGTTAACTGGTACAAATATATTTAGCATGCGCTCTAAAATGGTAATAGCACCTTTTCAAATTATCGTTCTCCGTTTAATAAAGGAATTATAGATGCAAGTCCAAAGGACGGAATCCGAGATTAGACCGGATCGGTAGGTGCAAACCGGTATTTGCTCGCTTGTTCGTAGGCATAAGCTAGTCTGAAAAGCATGGGCTCGCTGTAGGCGGTTCCAACGAAAGTGATTCCCTGTGGTCCTTTGGTCGTATAGCCACCTTCGGCAATAATGCCTGTCTCCGCGTACCCGCCCGGTACGGTAATGGCAGGGTATCCCGCACGCGCGGACAAATCGAGCCCATCCTCATTGCCAAGGAACAGCAGCGCGTCTAGTCGATACTCCTGGATCGCGTGGTCGATGCCTTGATCCCGAGATACCTCACGGTTAAGGCGTAAACTTTCGACGTACTCGGGTTCAGATAATGTGCCGCTTGTTCCATTCGACCAGATCAGCGTATCCTGCCCATATTTCAAAGCGACGTCACGATTCGCTTCGTTATAAGCGATGAGTTCATCTAACGTCCTAATAGAAGCTCCTGGACCTGCTTTGGCGAGATAATCGTTAAGCCCTTTTTTGAATTCAAACCGCATCACTTCCCAATCCCACTTCGAACTCTCGCAAGGTAATGATACCGGGTCGATAATGATCGCCCCATGTTTCTTGCACAAGTTGATCGCCCGCTCGATAATAATCGCTCGAGTTTCGTCCAGTTCTCGATAATAATGCCGCGGAACGCCAATTCTCGCGCCTTGCAAGCCGTTCGCGTCCAAGAATGAAGTATAATCCTTATAAGCTATTCGCCTATTATCTTGCATGATCACATCTTCTGGATCCTCTGCCGTTATGGCTCCGAGCAAGATCGCGGCGTCTCTCACCGTGCGTGTCATCGGACCAGCTGAATCTTGGCTATGTGTAATTGGGATTATACCTGTGCGACTAACGAGCCCTATAGTCGGCTTTAGGCCAACGAGGCCGTTTTGTGAGGAGGGGCTGATGATCGAACCTGAAGTTTCTGTACCAATGGCGGCGGTACACAGATTCGCGGCAACCGCAACCCCAGAGCCCGAACTTGACCCGCCCACGAATAACTCGCCGGGACCGTATGGATTAAGCGTCAGACCGCCCCTAGAGCTATAGCCCGCCCACATCGAGCCCGACATGAAGTTCGCCCATTCCGTCATGTTTGCTTTACCGAGGAATACAGTTCCCGCAGCCCTTAATTGCGCGGTCACGGCTGAATCTGTCGATGCAAAATGTTCCGCAAGAGCGATTGAGCCGGCACTAGTATGCATGCGGTCACCTGTATCAATATTGTCCTTGAGCAAGATCGGTATGCCGTGAAGTGGTCCACGAGATCCACGTTCCCGTCGTTCCGCGTCAAGAGCCTCTGCAATCTTAATCGCGTCCGGGTTGACTTCCAACACTGCCTTTAGCTTCGGGTTTAGCTGTTCGATCCGCTCCAAATACCAACGAACGCAAGCTTCCGATGATAATGCGCCTGATTCCATCGCTGCCTGCAACGTAACGATATCTGCCTCTATTAAACTTTCATTTATCGTTTTGTCCATTTTAATAAATTCTCCCTTTTTATAATTATTTCGATAGAATTCCTTGCTCCACCGAATTATTAATAATCGATTGAGCATATTCCCATAAATCATTTGAGCCATTAGCAATCTCTTTATTTCGATTGAAAACCTGTTCGCTAGTAATATTGTATTTCTGCCAAGTGTCACCTTGATTATTATGATTATGGATGAGCGGTTGTAAACGATCCAGTGACGATGCAAACTTTGCTTCGTCTGTCTCCTTATTCTCGAATTCAATCCATAAATCCATTAGTTCTTTCTCTTGTTCACTTGGTAACATACCAAATAATCTCTTTGCTGCTTGGACTTCTCGGTCATACTTATCTACTTGACCAGTGCTATCGTACGCAAAGGTATCACCTGCATCTATTTCTACCAAATCATGTACTAAGATCATTTTAATAACTTTAAGTAAATTAATTTTGTTATTGGAATTGTTCTGAAGAATTAACGCCATCATTGCAAGATGCCAAGAATGTTCTGCGTCATTCTCTAATCTTGAACCATGCATGATTTTCGTCTTTCTCTCAATTGTTTTGAGTTTATCAATTTCTATTAAGAAATTCATTTGTTCCTTCAATAAAGTATCCATTTAGCATCTCCTTATAATGTTGACTGCTTATTCTTCTCAAATTTTAATCATTCAATGATATCTCTCTATAGTGTTCTACCAACGGGAATGGACTGTAGTAATGATGTAGTAATGCTTTCCATTGTTGATATTGTTCTGATCCTCTGAATCCTACCTCGTGGTCCTCAAGCGTCTCCCATCGAACAAGTAAGTCCTAGTAGAATTAGATCGTTATGATGTAAGTTCTATTGCCCCTAATTTAATTAATCTTGATCTTATTGCGCCTGTTGTTCTTTCATATCTTGTTGCTATTTCTTTAATAGATTCACCTGCCTCAAAGCTCTTTATTACTTCTGTGTCTTCTTCCTCTGTCCATGATTTTCCTGCTTTAGTGGGTAACTTCTGCTCTCTAGTCTTTCTTTTCTCTAATCGTTCAATTCCTTTTAACGCGATATGTAATGCTCTCACCACAGTTGCTTGTTGATATGGACTATCTTGTTCGTATACTTCTCCTGTTAATGGATCAACTCCATTAGATAACAAAGTGACAATGTTTTTTGCTTCAAGTAGCTCCATATTTATCATCCCTTCTCATAATATATATTTGGCTGAAAAATCAGTCATCCTTAATATTTATTTATCAGGTCTAGCACAATCTCTCCATTAATTATTTCACCAGTATCAACAAAACCAAATTCTTTATATAATTTATTAACAACTATATTGTTTGGGACATGAGATATTCTAATCTTAGAGTCGCTTTGATTGCTCTTTATTGTATTGATGATTTCCCCTAACGCTGCTCTTCCGTATCCTTTTAGTTGAAACCTTTTATCTACCATAAATCTTACAATCCAAAAGTAACCGTCATCTGGATATGGTTCTTGATCGAACAACGTAAATCCAACCATTTCTTTATTGTTATAAATGCCATAAGGCTTTGAAGTTGGTTCGTCTAGTGCTTTTTTTAATGAATCAATATTAGAAGCAACGAATCTCTCCTGAAATTTATGTGGTTTAAGTTCAATGCATTCGGTTCTATTTCCATCGGTTATTGGGATTAATTTAATACTTAAATTGGACATATAATTCACTCCATCTGTGTTCCATTTTTACATTATTTCGCTTTTATAAGTATTATATCTTCCAATAATCCTTACTTCGTGACCTAACGTATTCAATATGTTAATCGCTTTATTTATCAGTAGTTCACTGCAATTGTTATTTGATTCTAGAAAAAATCTATAAACACCAATTTTCTTTGTCGTTGGTCTTGATTCTATCCATGACAGATTAATACTGAGTGCTGCGAATATGTTCAATATTGCTGATAAAACTCCTGGTTGATCTTGGTTAGGAGTAATGGCAAGCAGAGTTTTCTTAGAATCCTTTTTTAATTGTCTATCGCTACTAATAATTACGAAACGTGTTTCATTGTCTGGATTATCTTGAATATTCTGATCTATTAAAGTGAGGTTTAATAGTTTTGCAAGTGACTGCGATCCAATAACTGCCACGTCTTCTCTTTCACTTTGTCTTAATGATGTTGCTGCAGAAGCAGAACTATCATACTGCAAGCTCTTAACATCTAGATTTCTCAAGTATGTCCTACATTGCGTTAGAATCGGTGAAATCGACCATACCTCTTTAATGTCATTTCTGTTAAATTCCTTATTAGCGAGTAGATGCAATGAAACTGGTAATAATAATTCTCCTTCAATAAAAACATTTTCATAATTCATTATTGAATCAATTGTCATGTTTATTGTACCTTCAATTGTGTTTTCTAAAGGAACTATCGCTTTATCTACTTTACTTTCTCCAACTGCTTCGATTACATCGGGGATGGTGTTAAGTAAAAGGAATTCCACGTTGTCTTCTGAAAAATATTGTTTTGCAGCTTCTTCGGAAAACGTACCATTTGGTCCAAGATAAGCAACTTTCATATGTTCAATTCTCCTTTAATTCTCATCTATCTGCCTTACTGCTAAGCTATACTACTTATTGGGGTCTTCTTACCATAAATCTATCAGCATTCTTATTAAATCCATAATGTTCATACAGTCCATGGGCATCTGCTGTTCCTAATACTCCTAGTAAATCTTGGTACTCTTCACTTTGTATAATCGTTTCAATTAACTTCTTACCTATTCCTCTTCCTCTATAATCTTCATCAATTACCACGTCACACAGATAATAGAATGTAGCCCAATCTGTTATTACTCGTGCAAAACCAATTTGCTTGTTCTCATGATACACACCATAGCAACAAGATGTTTCAATAGATTTGTTAATCGTTTCAACTGATCTTTGACTAGCCCAATACGATGCTGTTAAAAATTTATATATACTTTCTTTATGTAATAATGTCTTGTCCGAACTAATTAGATAATCATTAAATCTAACATTCATAGGATCAACCACCAGTCTCATAAGTAAGATTATTGATTTCTTTTCTATTGGTGAGAAGGTTATATTTCTAGTATCCTTTTATAATTGTTATATGAACCTCTTCTATAGTCGGGGGTTGAAAATTATTGTAGTATTGAGCAGCTAACTTTTATGTCAACCGGATATCATTTGCATGCGCTCCCGTCCTGTTCGAAATCCTCTCTAAAATCACTTCTCTTGAATGATTCTTCATCGAAAGAAAGTCTAACCATACCCTGGAGCTCCAGTTGTCTCGCGTAAGTTGATTTCCCCGATCCCGCAGGACCACACATGAAAATAACTCTGCTACAATATTCCTTATTTATCAAATTATGTTTCCTTCCTTTTTAACGGTAGTATATAAACCCCTTCGTTGTTTTTTTACCATCTTCAACTTCCATTGTTCTCACATGAAATTAATAAAGATATAAAAATCAAACCTTTTATTCGTTTTGGTTATGTATAATATTCTAGGAGTTAGGGCTTTGAATTGTGCATATCATGATGTTCGTCAGTAAATAAATCGACGGAGTAAAATGGTGAGGGGTATTGGAAGTGTTCTTCTAACATTAATTATATCAAACAACCTGATTCTTTTCAGTATATTTACTTTTATTGGATCTGACCATTCCAGTTTTTCTTCAATAAAGAATGCATTACTACATCAATATACTTATGATTTTTATAAAAGTATTCATATAAGGTACCTTCTTCTATGAACTGAAGCTTATCTAATATTCTTCTTGAATTGTCATTCTCTGAGTGATGTAATGCCTCCATTCGATTGAGTTCAAGTTCTTTGAATCCATAGTTTATAATTAGTAATAATGCTTCAGTCATATATCCTTGCTTCCAGTGTTTTGGAGTTAATTCGCATCCAATCTCTACTTTGTGATGATTCTTTATCCATTTATGAAATCCACATGTTCCGATAATACGATCTTCATTCTTTAATGTTATTCCCCATCTAACAATTTCAAGAGTATGGAATTTATCATTCCAGTACTTAATTATTGTTTCTGCTTCTTCAATTTCAGTCAAGTTATCGATGTCATAAAACTGAGTTACTTCATCTATTATTAAGTATTCAAACAAATCAGGAGCATCTTTTTGAGTCAATTGTCTAAGAATTAATCTATCCGATTCAAGTACTGGAAACTTCATGTTTGGCCTCCTCATATAAATAACAATAATTTGTGCAAGTAACCGCTTTAAAACATTAGTTGTTACTTTCACCATCTTCGTGACTGCTGTCTTTGTTAAATCCTTCTTGTTCCTCTATTCTATGTAATAACTTACCACACAAAATCGTAAAAATCATAGCAAAAAGGATACTTGCAGATCTTATCATTATTTCTTTGAAATTGTATTGATTGGCATTAATAATCAAATTATAAGTAGGGAAAATAATGATGAATGGGGTCACTACTCTTACGGTATATTTGAGGGATCTAGCAATCCACGGATTAATCATTCTCTCCTTTTTTATAGCTTGAATAGTAATAAGTACCGTTATAGCTAGAAAAATTACTATAAATACCATAACTCACCTGCCTGCTTCCTAAATGATATTATTCTCTCAACTCTTCAAATAGTAATGAAAAAACTCATTATCTTGCTCAAATCCATATCGTTCATATAGCCTTTGAGCATTTTCATTACTTATTGACGTTGATAGTGAGATCCCTTTAGCTTTCGTCTGTTCAGCATATTGTTTTGCAGCCTTCAACAGTAGTCTAGCTATTCCATTACCTCTGTTTCCTTCCAATACGAATAAATCATTCAATAACCATGAGCGTTTCATCGATACTGAAGAAAACGAAGGATAGAGTTGAGTAAAACCAACGAATTGATTCTTATCAAGTACTACAAATATGACTGATTCACGGTGTTCGAAACGATCAAATAAAAACTGCTTAGCCCCTTCAAAATCAGATTCTTGGCCATAAAATATGCGATATGCATTAAACAAAGTTGCTACCTCATTCAAGTCTTCAATAGTTGCTTGTTTGATAATAAAACTGGTCATTTAAACAACCCACTTTCTATAAAATTATAATCTTATATTCTGTTTTTAGTATTACTATGATTGTCATCCCATAATATGATAGCCTGCATCAACATGAATGACTTCTCCAGTAATTCCACGAGACAAATCACTAATTAAGAACATTGTTGCGTCACCAACTTCTTCCTGATTAATGTTCCGCCTTAACGGCGCTCTTTCTTCAATTGTTGACATAATATCATTAAACCCAGATACGCCTTTTGCTGCAAGAGTACGAATTGGACCGGAGGATATAGCGTTTACTCGGATGTTGTACTTGCCTAAGTCTTCTGCTAAATATTTCACACTTGCCTCTAATGCTGCTTTTGCAACTCCCATAACATTATAGTTTTTTACAACTCTTTCAGCTCCTATATAGGATTGCGTGACAATACTACCACCTTCATTCATTAATTTCTTAGCTTCCCTTGAAACAGCTACAAGAGAATATGCGCTTGAATCTTGAGCGAGTAAATACCCTTCACGAGATGTATCAACATACCCGCCTTGCAATTCATCTTTATCCGCAAATGCCAAGGAATGAACCAGCCCATGAATAGTTCCGATGCTAGCTTGAATTTCTTGAAAAGCAGAAATAATACTTGCATCATTAGACACATCACATGCTGTAACTAGTAATGGTTTTATTCCTTCCGTATTCAATAGATGTTTCAGTTTTTCTAATGATCTCTCCTTTCTATAAGTAAATATCAAATTAGCACCTTGATTATTTAATGATCGCGCAACTCCCCAAGCAATACTTCTTTCATTCGCTACACCCATTACTATAATATTTTTACCGTTCAAAATAGACAAAAGATCTCCTCCTAATAATATGATTTTTTATATTTCTTGTTGTTCTAGCCAATCATTGATTGCTAAAAATACTTCTTCTTCATTTACGCTTTTTCTATCTTTATCTATTTCCTTCATTACTATATTTTTAGTTTCAATAACATTATTATTTTCAATAAATATAACTCGATCTGGAATAAATTCTATAAGTTTCTTATAGTACCTTTCCCGAAATATATTAGCTTTAGATACCCAGTTAAACTCAACACGTTTTCTTAGTTCATCTTGATTCTTTCTACGTAATAATTCATTTTGATTAATTGATAAGATTACATATAGATCACAAATTCCAACTTCTTTATTTGAAATTGCTTCCTCATAAATATGTTTTAATTCGCCTTTACTCAGACAGTTTTTATAACCTAATGACCAGTTAAACCAAAGAGGCTTAAAAACATCAGTATCTAGAAGAGATACTGAAAATTTTTCTCTTTGTTCCTCAGTACCTTTCCATCTTTCAAGTTCTTTATTTAAATAAAATTGCGCTTCTTCATATGGACTCAATCCTTTGATAGGAAGTACGATGGTTTCTTCTATTATAGTAGCTTGTTCTTCACTTTCTATTAAATTACACAATGTTGTTTTTCCAACTGCACTTGGTCCTTCTATACAGACCTTCATTGATTAACCCTTCTTTCAATATATCTTGCAGATCTGGTTCCGTACAACATCAAATGCTATTTTAGCCATACTCGAAAAATCAATTCTCCACGAAGCTTTTTCCATAGGTGATCCATCTCTTTTATGCCAAAATTCATAAGCACGATATTCCCAGGCCTTTTTATTTTGTTGACCTTGCTCATTCATTTCATTCTCTCCTTTCACCTAACGTTGTAATATTTCAATCATACGCTTTATTTCCGTTAACACAGTATCAGAAAAATGCATAAGTTGTTGACTATCCAACTCTATTTCTTCATCTACTCGACTATATCTATCTAAGCACTCCCGTATAATAGGATGAAAATCTTGTGGTAAACTCTGTAGTCCCCATTCTCCTCCTTCTTTCTTGGAAGATAATATTTCTTCTTGTAAGTAATATATGACTCTGCAAAGATTCAATACAACATATACAGGATTATTAACGATATTCTCCTTACTATCTTTAACGTCGGAATAAATAGATGCCACAAAATACTTATGATCTATTGGTTTACAAATATCTTTCAACGATTTACCATACAACAACTTTCCTCGATAATACGCAACTACGAATTGTGATGCAAAATCTTCATCCTCATATCCACCACAAAGATAATTTACATCAGTCTGATACCGTTCTCTATGTAATGGCGAGTAATGAAACTCAATAGGGGTTGGATATATAAAAGGATCCAAGTGTTCTTTCAACACTATGCTAAATTCAAATCCATTTTTATTCGGGAGTTCATCATGCAATTCTAAAGTAGCGTCCGTAATCCTTCTTGCGACCTCTCTTTCCAACCTTTTGTTGATCACAACTATGAAATCTATATCGCTATTTTTCGGATTAAAGCAACCCATAGCAAGCGAGCCATGTAAATAAATTGCTAACACATTTTCAGTGAGTTCTCTCTTTATGAGTGTAACGAATTTATCTAAATAGAATTGAGTGTCCATACTATTTCCCATTATCATTTTTAATTCACATCTCCTTAATCATAAAACTTATTTTATGCGACGGAAGTTTGGGTTAGTAACCAATTCACTTTATTTCACCCTTATTTAATACCCCAAATATTCCAGTCATTCCCTCGTGCTCATTAAACCCATATTTTTTGTGAAATGATTCTTTTCCATGGGATGCAAACATTCCAATAAAGGATTTTTCAGGCGCATTAACCTTTAAAAACTCTGTAACCGTTGTCATTATAAGCTTACCTATACCCTTATTTTGATGCGCCGGAATGACAGCAATATCTTGAATATAAAAATAAATATAACCATCTCCAATTACTCTTCCCATCCCTACTATTTCATCTTCATATTGGATAACTACACCAAATAATGATTTGTTTAGTGACTCTTCTGCTACCTCGAAATTCATAAAGTCCTTCCAGCCAACGGCAGTACAAATGTTTTTATACTCTTGAATAGAAGGTATTCTTATAAGTGGTTTATATTGGTTATTCATTCATATCTCCTTCAATCACTTTGTATTCCTATTATTAGGAATTTTGTTTTTCGTCTATTGAGTTGCGATTTTGATTTAAATGATTGGATTGTAACCACCGCTAAAATGAAATTGGTAGTCATTATCGATACGAATATAACCCAGTATGCGATGCGACCTATTCCTATAGAATACGCTAGAGTAATTCTGATTATCTCTATTACCCTCTACAACTAATATTTCTTTGTCGTCGCATGCCAATACAATCCCTATATGATCATGTGGATCATCAGTTAGCAATTTTTCGTAGATCACGATATCACCGCGTTGCGGAGTAAATCCATTCTGCCCATCAAAACGAAGAAATTCTGTTTCAGGTAACCTTAACAATTTCTTCATATGGACCATTGACCCTACTTCTGTCACATCGATGGAAGATTGCTTTGAGAATTGTAATTAGCTCTTCTTTAGTAAATATATTCATATCTCTTAATAGAGGTCTTACGGTCTCGGCACTATTCGGACCAGGAAATTCATAGATTCCGGTTTTATAATAATAATAATCGTGAAGTAACCCTATGATTGTAGCCAATTCCTGACTTTGTCCTCTTTTCTTAGCAAGCATTGAAGAAAAATTAGAGACCCCACTCAGATGAATATACGCTTCCTGTCTCTGAAGTACATTAGCCATTGACATAAACGTTTCTTGAACGAGTACACGAACACTGTCAAGTCGCTTATTTACCTTTTTATTGTTCAACGCTTCACCTCCTTACTACGACAACTTCATTTGCTCCTTTATACGATTTTCCATCACCGTTATTTCGTCTTTTGCATCTGATGATATGATAAATAATGCTATCCCTAACAACAAACAAAATATAGCAGTTAATAAAAAAGATAATGTTAAAAGTATTCCTAGTGTATCGCTCATTATATCATCACGTAATAATTCCTTAGCATTGCTAACACCAAAGAAAATAAGAAAAAGAATGAATGAGAATACACTGATTGCAATTAGCCATTTTGCAAAACGTCTAGATTTTTCAAAGTAAATCAATTGCATCTTCCTTCCTAGTTTTCGTGTTATTTACAATGAAGTTCTTAGTTGGATTTCTAACTGGTGCAGTTCATGGTGCGAGGAATAAACAAATTTGGTGAAGTATGGATATGATCTTCTACTTATTAGTACGATGAATGGTCAATTAATGTCGCATATTCGAATTGCTTTTAACATATTACAATTCAATAACACGATCGCAAAGTCTTTGCATGAGCTTCGATTCATGGGAAACAACGATGATTCCCATCTCTCGCTTCTTGGCAATCTCCGTGACCGCATGCCAGATTTGAGCTTGTGTAATCGCATCAAGCATCGTTGTCATCTCATCTGCAATTAGAAATCGAGTATGCGGACCCAATGCTCGGGCAACACAAATTCGTTGCAGCTCTCCCCCAGATAGCTCATGGGGCCAACGTGTTAACCACTCCGATTCAATTCCTAGTAATTCTAGTAATTCATCATCAGGATGGTACCCTTCATTAAGAATCTTATGAATTCTCCACCTTCCGTTGATCGCTTTTTCCGGATGTTGAAGAACCATTTGGACAGGATGATACCCTTTCCTAGATAAGGGTATATTATTAAAGGTCACCGTTCCTTCAATAGCTGTCTCATAACTAGCTAGTATTCGGCAAAAGGTGGTTTTCCCGCGTCCACTTGGACCGTTAATACCTACAACTT
Source organism: Paenibacillus sp. Y951 (assembly GCF_056786395.1). Lineage (NCBI taxonomy): Bacteria > Bacillati > Bacillota > Bacilli > Caryophanales > Paenibacillaceae > Paenibacillus > Paenibacillus sp. Y951. Next base: position 196,284 of record NZ_JBXCIY010000007.1, read on the forward strand.
CCCCTGGCTCTATCGATAAGTTGACTCCTCGAAACAACCATGGTCCATTCTCATAGTGAAATCCGATATTGTTTGCATTAAGTTGCATGAATACACCTCACTATTCCATCTCTAAGATTACGCATTTCAGGCTGATCTTGAAGGCATTCAGATGTCGCCATACCACAACGTGGGGCGAACAAGCAACCAGGTGGCAATGAGCTCGGATGAGGCTGAGAACCTGGAATAGGCATAAAATCATTTTGCGGTAATGCTCTCCACAAAGCCTTAGTATAAGGATGCCTTAGCGCCTCACCCTGCCCTGTAAAATCCCCCACTCTCGCGATTTCAACTGTCGTTCCTGCATAAAACACGGCAATTTTATCGGCAATTTGCAGCACCGCTTCAATATCATGCGTAATTAACATCACTGCACAACCTTGATTGGCGAACTCTCTAAAATGATCTAGCGCTTCCTTGATAACAACTGGATCAAGTCCTGGCGTCGGCTCATCCGCAATAATAACCTTTGCTCCACTCACCATTGCCGTCGATAGTAGTGCCCTTCTTGCCATGCCTCCAGAAAGTTGAAAGGGATACATGCGTTCAACCACTCGTTCAAGGTGGAAGCGTTTGAAAACCGCTCGTTGCGCTTCCACAGCATCCCCTTTTTTCACAGACGTACGGACTTGACTACCAACGCGCATCAGTGGATCAAGAAAGTTTACGGATTGAGGGACAAGTGCAATTTCCTTCCCTCTAACTGCTTTTTGGCGAGCAGAAGTAAGCTCTTCCCCCTCAAATCTAATCACACCACTTATTCTTGCATTGCTTGGTAGTATTCCTAAAATTGCATGCGCGAGTAGACTTTTTCCCGATCCACTTGCACCGACAACAGCAACAATCTCACCTGCTTCAAGGGATACATTTAAACTAGATATTACGTTATGATTGATCTGTTTAAGTCCGACTGCATATTGTTGGAAAGAGATTGATAAATTTTCGACTTCAAGAATAGACATTCGCTAACTCCTCTTCCTATTGAACGCAGTATATCATCTTAATGGAGATCCCCATTAGCCTCTGTAAGTAATCTGAGATTGTCTCCAATCTGATCAAATATTCTCACGATAATTAGCAAACAAAGTCCTGGAAAGAAGGCGAGCCACCACATACCAGAAGATAAGTATTTCATTGATTCGGATAGAATGATTCCGATTGCGGGCTCGTGTGGAGATAGACCCAGTCCTATAAATGTAACTGCCGCCTCATGCAAAATAACATGGGGAAATAGCAACATAAAACCAATTAGAAATTGCGGTATAATATGTGGAAGGATATGATGCATAGCAATCCACCATCCGGGTTTCCCCAACCGCTGAGAAACCTGTACAAATTCAGCAGATCGGATTTGCATCACCTCTGCCCGAATGACTCTGGCAAGACTTGGCCAGTGGGTTAACGTTACTCCTACAACGATCCCTTTAAATCCTCCACCTAAAGTAAAAGCGATCAATATCAGAGTCACTAGATGTGGGACGCTCAGAAACAGATCAATAATCCATGATATAAGACGATCCGCCCTTTTTCCCATTGTTGCAGCTGCCATCCCGAGGAACAGAGCAATGGACGCACTTCCTATAGCTCCAATTAACCCGACTCCTATACTTAAAGTGAGCCCCATTACCGTACGTGTGAACATATCTCGGCCTAACCAATCCGTACCAAAGAGATGGTCTAGGGAAGGTGGAGCATTCCGATCAGCAAGGTTCGTTACTATGTTCTCCTCATCAAGAAATAACCCAGCTAATATAACAATAATGATGACAACAACGCAGATTAGCAATTTCATAAGTGCCCATTGCTTGTGATTCAGAGGATTTTTTTTCTGGCTTGCAATCATACCTTTCTCCCCTCTCTCGTTCTCGGATCAAGTATATGATAGCTTATATCAGCGAGTAAATTCCCTACAAAAACAAACAAAGTACTAAAGATTACGATTCCTAATAATAGAGGAACATCCCCTCTTAATCCTGCTTCAACCGTCGCCTGTCCAAGTCCAGGGTAAGAAAACACTTGCTCAGCTAATACTGCTCCGCCAAATAATTCACTGAAAGCTGCAAATTGTAGCGTAATTGCTGGCAAAGCAACATTGCGCAATCCATGTCGCCAAAACAACACCAATCCATACTCCCCTCTTGCTCTAGCGAATAAAACATAGTCACTAGCAAGAACGTCAATCAGCTTTTGCCTTGTATGGAGAGCCACATTGGCAACACCAACAATACTAAGTGTCAGGACAGGCAGAACAAGATGATGAATTCGGTCCATCAGCGTAACATTTTCCGCTAGCACCCCGGCAGGAACCCCCATTCCAATAGGGAACCAGCCTAGCGATACCGCAAAGAGAATAAGAATAAGGAGCCCCATCCAGAAGGTAGGTGTGGAAGCTAAGGTGAAGCAGTACCATTGGATTAATCGATCCATCCAGGTTCCTTTTTTCATCGCTGCTACAACACCAATCACAAACCCGATCACACCTGATAATATCCAAGCCGCGAGCATAAGTACTAGTGAATTTAAGAACCGTTCACCAATAATATCAATGACCGGGCGGCGAAAGATCATAGAGGTTCCCAAATCACCGGACAGGACAGCAGAACCCCAATGGAAGAACTGCACCATGATGGGCTGGTCTACTCCCCAATATTCAGCGATTTGGGCTCGTTGCTCAGGACCTACCTTCAACATATCCGCACCAATATAGGCTTGGATCGGATCGATCGGAGAGTTTTTCACTAGCAAAAAGGATATGAAACAGATGGCTACTAATAAAGTAGCCATCCGAAATCCTTTTCGCAATAGAAATAATCCCAGTTTGTTATCAATATTTTTACGCACCCTTAATTCGCCCATTTCCATTCCACGATATTATCTGTTGCCGGCCAACCATGCCCATGAACATGGATTCTTTGCTCTCCGATATCAAGTCTATCGTTCACGAGATACAAATGATTAATATTGACTAACCAAGCCCAGGCAGCATCGCCTTTCGCACTGAGACCGGTAGTCCCATCCCACTGAGCTTTTTTCCAAAACTCAATCGCTTCTGCTTCAGTAGTAGCGTGAAGAGCCTTTTCAAAATATTCATCCACCGTCTTATTTGAATAATAACCAGTGTTGTAATAATCTTTCCCAGCCGCTTCACTACTATAGATGTTATACATTTCATGAGGATCATGACTTCCCCAGCCTAAAAGGACGGCGTTTGAATACATTTGTTTAGATATGATATCCCAACTCCCACCTTCTAATCGGATATTTATACCTAGAGGTTTCATCATATCAGCAACAGTAATTGCGAGAGACTGTCTTATTGTATCGCTCGCTAAGTAATACAGGGTGAATTCTGCTTTCAATGAATCTTTCTCAACGATTCCATCGCCATCGGTATCCTTCCAGCCAGCTTCTGCTAGCAGTTTCTTAGCACCATCTAGATCACCATCTTTAATAACGGTTTCTGGATTCCACCAAGGAAGACCATCTACAGAAGTATAGGCCGGCGTTCCCTGTCCCTCTAATACACCATCGACAAGAGCTTTCCGGTCTACCGCCATATTGATAGCGTGACGAATGGCTGGATCTGCGGTTACATCGTTACCAATGGGTGCACCATCTGTCCTGACATTACCTGATTTCACAAATGGAAAAACGATTCCTCTATTGTCCACCGTTTGAATAGATTCTAATCGCATACCCGATACTTTCTTGTTACTAAATGCAGCTGGTATATAGGCAAGATCAACTATTCCTGCTTTTGCCGCCGCAAATGAAGCGTCCTCATTTAAGAATAGAAAAGTTATCTTGGTGAAATATGAATGTTCATCATAATATTGTGGATTTGCTTTGACAATCAGCTGTTGTCCCTTGTCCCATTGCACGAGCTGATACGGACCGGAGCCTATAGGATTCTCAGCATAGTCTTTATCATAGGCATGTTTTGGAACAATTCCAGTTGCAATAAGTGTGTTAATAAAGGTGGATTGGGGTTCTTTCAACGTAAATCTAACGGTGTAATTGTCTACGGCTTCTACTTTACTTACACTATTAAGATCTACAACTGCCCCATTGTTCGTTGCTGTTTCAAATGTAAAGACAACATCAGCAGCCGATAATGGTTGCCCATCCGAAAATTTCACATCATCACGGATTTTAACTGTCCAAACGGTACCTTCATTGTTCACTTCATAGCTGGTTGCAAGATCATTGACAATGTTAAGCTTGTTGTCTCTTTTAAATAGAGTACTTTGGAACAGTGGTGAACCATAACGACCCCATCCTGTTGTTGGATCAAAGCCTGTTTCTGGTTCAGATCCAAAGGCTAATACCAGTTCGTCCTTCTTGTCTTCGCTACCGACGCTATTTCCAACATTAGACGGACCCGATCTGGATGAATGACAACCCGCTAACATAAAAGTGGATATGACAGCAACTAATGCGATAATTCCAACTAATTTCTTTCTCATCTGTCTCACCTCTTCATTAAAATTCCACTCGAAATGGCCTTACTCATTGAAGTAAGTGGTTTATTGAAGAATTGTGCGATAACCTAAACAAATCAATTGCACACAAAAAACATTATTCCATTCATTAAGTTACACCTTAAACTATTTTAATAGCTTCTTTATTAATAGGCAACCTTATTCCTAGGATGATCTAAATTTCCTACTAGTAAAATTCGTGTTACTACTTCTCAGAATTCATTCCAATTAACATATAACTTAATGGTAAATGTTCTTCATCGGATTCCAAATGACTCGAAACCGCTGAAATGTCTTTGGAATACTCTTCAAAATATTTAATATTCGTCCCTTGCTTAATAAGCCCTTGAATGATATTTGACATTGTATGTGGAAACCAATATTGGGGTTTTGATATGTAATTTTCTTTGCCTACATAATCCAAACTATCATTACTGATAAGGGGTGTATCTTTAAAGTACGAATACTTAATTTCCTTTACTTCCTCATCGAAGATATCAATGATTGGATGCATTTCGTATATGAAGACTAATCCGTCTACTTTCAAGAGTTTAACGATCTTTTGGAAAAATAAATCTAAATCTGGCATCCAACCCAATGTACCTACTGATATATACACATAATCGAATTGAGAATAATACTCTTTGGGAATTTCATAAATATCAGTACGTACATATTCCACTGGTATATTAACACTTTCTGAAAGATTAATGGCTTCTTTTATAGCTTCATCGGATATATCGAATCCTACACACAGTTCTGCCCCAAGTTTTTTAAGTGATATAGTTTCAATCCCATTGTTGCAACATATTTGTGCAACCTTCTTACCGACTATGCCATACTCGTGTAATTTACTAATGACAACATGATCTAATTGAATATAGTCCGGGTTTTTCAAATCGGTAACAATAGAATTCCCTCTCGCCTGTTGGTGCAGTGGAGTTACTTCATTCCAAGCTTCTCTATTTAGTTCAGTGATTTTTTTAATTTCCATTCATGCTCACTCCCAAATTTAGATAATAAAAAGTCTTTAGATAGAACCTTTCATATTTCAAATCCAATACAAATGTAGGAATTTCCCCTGTACTGATTTTACTTTCATGCATCTATTTCAAATGTTTTTTTGACATTACTTCAAGCTTCTCCCTATGCTTTTCATTAATATGATTTGCAGTTTCCTTTCTTTTAATATCCGATCGGGTTCTATCTGAGTTATCTCTTCTGAAAACTTTACTAATCGTCGGGACTCTAATTAAAATGAATATTTTCTTTATACCACTTTCTAAGTTGATTAATATTAGCCTGATGGTAGCGACTATGATCAGCCATATACCATAATCCCCAGCGAATAGTTGCCTGCTTTTCGTTTTCATGTCCAAACGTGACAACTTTATCAAGATCATTATCTACTAATTGTGTACATGTATCTTTCAACATTGTCAGTACAACTTCATAGTCAGACATAAGTCTGTTCAAAGACTTCCCTTGAATCATCGGCAGCCTATTATTTGCATCTATCATGGGGCCGTATTGTTCTATTAATGACTGTGAAAGTGGTTGTCCACTTATTCTACAAACCCAATTAAGATCAACATACGTGATATGTTTAATTAACTGAGCGGCACTATTAAAATTGTAATTTGGACCTTTATAATCTACTTCTTCTTGAGACATGCCAGCAATGATTAGTTTTAGTCGTTGGCTGTTTTCTTTCACAGTAGAATATAATAATCCTACCGTTGGTGACATATTCGCTTCTCCTTGTAAGTCATATATCATTCTAGATTTTCTCCTTTTTTTCATGAAGAGTTCATCTAACGCTTAGTGATTAATGAATTTTCTTAACAAAATGTTTGGTTTTCTTCTTTATATGAAGATATTTCACTCTGAACTACATTCAAGTATTTTTATCCCAATTATTACTCCTATTCTTCTTGATTCCGTAATTTCGATTTCTTGTTCAGTTTCTATATCTTTGAAATGATTACTATAAGATTTCTTAAACTTTTGTATCTTTCCATTTACTTTTAATACACTTATAATGTTCTGATCAATGCTTACGATCTTTCCTCTTATGGTCCAATGATCTTTTATTATATAGTCCATTACTGTAAATAGAGTGAAGACAAGATATACTCCCGTAAGAAATAAAAACAAACCTACAAAGAAAAAGGGTCTTGAGTCAAAAATAGTGATTGTGAGATTGAGTAAACAAAAAAATAACCAACAGAGCGATATAATTAAATCTTTTCGCAATATCTTTTGTTCTTTTTTCATTGCTGATTTGTTAACTCCTTATTTTTCAGGTTTTTTCGTAGCTAATTATCTATTTATATATTCAATAATTTCTTCTCTGTTCCAAACCACAAAGTTAAACTGATCCCCTTCACGCGTTTCAAGCAATATTCCATTCGGCACGATTCCTAAGGTACTCCGTTTTCTAATAGATATTATTTGGTCAATAAAGATCTCAGAACTTCCTGTTTGAATAATTAGTGGATGTTAATATGAAGTGCAGCAAAGTAAACTTCTGCATTGAGAGTGTATCTAAGAGGTAGTTACAAGAAGTATTTAATGTGGTTAAATTCAATGTTACAACAGTTATTTTTCGAAATTAATTCAATCAGCCAATTCTTCTTTGTTTAATTTAAACCTCATTAAAAAAGGCATTATCAAAATCATAAGCATCATTAATAAAAAGATTATTAAATATATAACCAATATGTTGTATTTCGATGGATTGAAAACACCAAAGGCTGACAAAACTGGAAATACCATAACACAAAGTGATGTTCTAAGCCTTGAATTAAATGTAACCTTATGAATCGCATCACACTTACCACACACTACTGACTGATAGTTTAGAAAACCAGATTTCATGACTTGTTTATATTTAAATCTTCTCTTGCAATTTAAACATTTCTGCATATTTTCTCCTTTTCAATCTGATTTCTATTTATGATGCTTTTATATACTTAATTGGATTTATACCCATCGATAAAACCTGCAATAACTGAAGCAACTGGAACTATAATATCTATTAGTAATATAAATGCACCTAAAAATTTATTGTCTTCGTATTTGTTTGTTTTCCATAAATAATCAAACCTACTCCTACTAAAATTGAAAGTAAATAAACTACTATATAGTTCATTATTGTTCTCCTTATATGTATTTTAATTTGTTTTGTGGCCTTAATTTCGTAAATCTTCAGTTACCAAGCTGTAACGCGAATATTGCGTTAGGCGATGCCATGGTTTTCATTCAAACATACACCTTACAACATAAACTTCTTTATTTTCTTGGATCGTTCTATTAACGTCATTACTTGCACCGAACAGATCAGCTCCTTGGTTTCGTACTAACATACCTAGATCAGTAGTTTCATTTAACCCTGTTGATATGTTATTGATAGGATGAATAATAGTACTGTCATATTCTGAACTCTTTAATTCAAATCTTATACTGCTAACACTTTTGTTTTCTCTTAACGCGATTGTCCATATCTCCTTGCTAACTTCCACTCCACTGGTTGAAAAATAGATTTTAAAGTTTGATGAACTGGACGTGTTTGATACTTGTGAAATCATGTTAAAATAAGAGTTCACAAATTCACCATCTATATAATGATCAGTCCAGAGATTTACATTGTTGACTTTGACATTGTTTAGATCAATTGAAAAAATCATTGAATTTTTCACTCCGACAGCTTGTAATATTGAATACTCTTCATTATCTAAACTAACTGAATTAATAGATATTGGATCAATGATATCTTCAGTATTCATGTTGTTTTCTGAAGTACTAACATAGGAGTCATCTATTTTTAATTCACCCTTGCAGCCCGACAATACTAAAATCAACGTTACTATTATCAGTATAAATAGAGATTTTTTCATTTTATTTTCTCCTATTTTCTAGAATATCCTTGATTTGATTAACTAATAATTCATAAAATGTTTCATGATGAGGGACAAACTGAGCCCGTCCTACAACTTTATTAACCTTAATTTTATTTCCATTACTATCTACAGTAAAGCCGTGTACATCAATTTGATTTTTTCTGCCCATCCACAAATCAAAAAAATCATAGAATCGTGCAATAAACATGCCAGAAACTTCTTCTCTTTGTATCGAAAATTCATCAAGAGATCCGTTGTAATCATATAAATAAACATGAGCAAATTCTTTGTCGATAATTTTACTGTTAGCTACAACATAATCTATGACTCCTAATGGAGTTAGTTCATTCATACTAACATCAATACCGGTCTCCTCTTTAACCTCTCTTATTCCATCCTCGACAGTTTCGTTTGATAATAAATGACCGGCGGCTGTAATATCTAACAGATCAGGGTAATCTCGTTTATATTCACTTCGTAATTGAAAATAGATATATTCATTATTCTCATCTCTGCTAATGAACCAGCAATGAAAGGTTTCGTGCCAAAAACCATATTTATGAACATCTTCACGAGTTGCCACACCAATTGGAACTCTATGTTCATTAAAAATATTTAACAGTTCTGAATCCATAAAAACTCCTCCACTTCGTTAAATTCGTGACCCTTTTCGACTGGAAGTAGACATCCTACTTTGCTGTTCCCTTAAATACTCCTTTAACGGAATAACATGGTGTTGATCATGCCATATAAAATCCTTTAAGTATTGTTGAACATTAAATACATTTCCGTCTCCATCTTTATGGTGTTGAACGATTAATTCTTCTGCTAATGTCTCAATTTCTTCAACGATCTTCTTTCGATAATGTACTACCATCTCAATTAGTTCCTCTGTTGTTATTGTTCTTGAATATGTAATTGCTTTGCTATTAAAGTCATCGTAGTCTAAGTGTTTGAGAGTAATCTTTTCACCCGTAGCAATCTTTTTTTATTGCTTCTTCGTAAAAATACTTATGCCATAACATGATATGACAGATAATATCTTTTACTGTCCATTTGCCTGCCTCAATGATTGAGTTCCAAGTTTCATCATTTAATTCATTTTCTTTTGTATTTGATTCTAAAATACTTTCAATAGTTTTTATTGCTCTTTTCATTAATATAGATATCTAATGCTTTAATTCCTCTTTGTGCAACTTGGATAAATAATATAAGGCAATAAACACCTAATCCTCCGAATACTAGGATAAATAAAATTGGAACAATACCAAAAATTGAACCTGAACTCATATTGTTACCTCCTCTTTTTTTACTTGCATATCAGATAACGTTCTTGTATTCACGAATTGCTTTTATTACCTTATTATTATTACGATGAATCATTGTATTTTGTTGCAAGCGCCTCCCTTACATACATCCATTATGATTTAAGAATATTTTATTTCCAGAGTTTTCTTGAATACTTTAATAGGCTCTTCATAATTAATTGGTTTATAGATCATCGAGTTTAACCAAGCACTCAAATCAATTGTATGATCAAACTCTTCATTCGTACAATAGAATGACATTTCATTCATGGTTCCTAGAACACTCTTGTTATTTGTTTTACCTATTCATACTTCCCCTGCTTCAAATAAATATTGATTGATTAGATTTTTTTGCACTCCCTCGATCAATAAATATTCTTTCAGTTCTGTTATAAATTTTTCTTGCAATTTGTTTAATTGAGAACTCCTTATCCCATTGACGATTAAACATAATCGACTAAAATCATTAATAAATATTAGGGGTTTGAATAAGAATACGAAAAGACTGATTCAGCATTTCGAGCAAATCTTGCATATCACAGATTATTCCACCACTTGTATAATAATATCTATATTATACAACATTTCCCTTTCTCTGTCCTATTGTATAACGTTCTCGTATTTACGAACATTCGAAGAATATTGTCAGCAGGTAAATCATCCTTAAATTTTCTCTGCTAAATGCACGAAAAAAAGGTGACGATTTCCGTCACCTTTCCCACTTATAAACTGGCCTTACTTCGATAAACTAATCTTAAATACTCCCCCTTCATTGCCTCCAAATACGATTAATCCTCCTTCTGGCAGTTGGACTGAATTGTTCTTGCTAGCAATAGAGAAATTGACGGGCATCCCCATTGCATCATAAACAGCAAAGCCTCCTGATTGGGGAATATCAACGGTCATTGTCTTATTGGCTGAAAGTTCATCTATCTTAAACCATACGGCATGGCCATTAGATGGAATGGTACTAATCGATGATTTCCCTCCATAGATGGGTTTGACAGCATCCTCGCTAATGTAGGAGGATCCATCTATTGTTAAATACTCCGTAATTCCAACTTTATAGAAATTCAAATCAAAAGCGTCTCTTCCGTTCATAATAGGAATTTCGGCTACATTTACTGCTTTATTCACATCAATAATTTTAGTCCCTGTTGCGTATCCATTTTCCATATCAACGGTTATATTCTTTGTTAAGATTTCTGGGGCTAGATAAAATATAGAAGTTATCTTTTCATCCAGTGCATAGTAATTTTTACCGTTCCTATTTTTCCACGCCTCTTTCGTTGTATCTTGTAGTGGGTTAGAGTTCAGCTTCTGATATTCATAGGTAACCATAAGCAATTGACCTACTCCTGGAAAATCCAAGTATGCGCTAAATTTAAAATAGGTAACACCATTCTTCTGCTGCTCAAAGCTTACAGCTACACTACCATCATTGCTTTTAAACTGTCCATCGCCCGTATATACATATTTTTGTGGAGGAATAAACCCTCCTATAAATGCAGGCAAATCGATCTCACCGTTCTGAATCTCGACATTCATCGTTTCACCAACCATACCGTATAATCCAGAGTATGCAAGTAAATCAGATGGCATTTCCACTTTAACAGAGGAATCAAATGTTTTATTCGGCAGGATCTCTTTGATAATCCCTTGTTCTTCTAAATATTCTAATAATACACTATTTGTAAAAACGCTGTTGAAAATTGAACTTCCGCCTGATGAAAGCACAGCTATTGAAATATTATATTCTGGTATAGTTGTCAAGTCAGCGTGATACATAACGGTATCCCCGCCTTTGTTCAATGCAGTTATTCCATACTCATTGAATGGTGCCAAATGTACCGCATCCCAACCTAAACCATAATTGTAGACATTCGTCTCGTCAGCAACCCACAATCCTTTTTTATACTCGTGACTTTGCATGGACTTTACAGATTGTTCAGATAAAATATCTGTTCGATTACCTATTAACACATCTGAAAACCTAGTTAATTCTTCCGCAGTTGAATATATACCTCCTGCTCCAAGAACGTTAGCATTTTCAACGGGTAAAGCATGATCCATCGTAGGGTAATAAGTTTTAGCAAGCTTTTCTCTATCAAAATCATCGAGTGGTGTTTTTGTAGAGCTTAAATTCAACGGATTACTAATGTGTTTTTCAAGGAATTCACTATAGCTTAAACCGCTCACCCTTTCAACCAAAATTTCTAGTAGTTGAAATCCATCATTACAATAGACGGAATATTCACCTGGGTCTGATTTCAAATTTTCGGATTGCAATCTTATCAACAATTCATCATGATTTTGTGTATCATTATCGTCAAACAGCATACTATTACCATAGTGAGTACCGTAAAGTCCTGATGAATGATTCATTAACATGCGTGGCGTAATTTCTTGATATCTTTTATCTTCCATCTTAAATTCCTTGATATACGTTGTAAGTGGTTGATCAATATCAACTTGCCCAGAATCAACGAGCATCATCGTTACAGCAGTAACATACATCTTGCTTACCGAACCAATACCGAACATCGTATCTTTAGTTATCGGTGTATTGTGAGCTTCATCGTTTACACCAGCACTATCGGATAAAACAATGCTCCCCTGATCCATAATGGCATACTGCATACCACTAACACCATAATTGGCAACGAGTTCTGCAGCCATACTTTGTGCTTTTTCCTTTAGTGAGTCCTTATTACCTTGTGCAGACGTATGGGTCATCGGTATTACAAAAAGCATAGTGGCAATACATACTGAAATTACTTTCTTCATCTTCTGTTAGCCCTCTTTTCTCTCATCAAATTTTATTACTGATTGAATCATACTATGTTGAGGGATTGAATATAGAAAAACAGCTTGAAACGAAAAAAACAATCCCTAAACAGCATGTTGTTTAGGGATTGTTTTTCTAAAACGGGATTAGAACCATATTATTAAAAACTTTATGTTTCGTTTCTATTGTCATATTCCCACCATACTTGTCGCAAATTCTAGATATATTCGTTAAGCCAATACTATGAAAATCCGGGTTTTCCTTTTGGCTATGTAAATGGACTACTTCATTCTCCATATGATTAAGGATATGAATAAATAGGGCAGATTCATCTGAATGTATTTTAATCAGTATATATCTATCCTCAGCAATCTTGATCTTCTTAGATGCTTCTATCGCATTATCCAGCATATTGCCAAGCGTGACACATAAATCATACCTATCAATATTTAATTCGTGTGAATATAAGCTTATTTTTGTATTTATTTTTATGCCGTTAGCTTCACCGATATTAAGCGTGTTGGTGACAAGAGCATCTATCACTAGATTGCCCGTATTTACCCTATGATAGGCTCCTTCGACTTTATTCAATATGACCTTAATATGCTCCCTTGCCGCTGCTAATTCTTGTCGGTTAATACATTCTTCAATATATAGAAACTGCTGATTCGTGTCATGAATAATTCTCTTGATTGATTTAAAGCTGTGTACCGTCTTCTCATAGTTCGCATCTTGATAATCCATTTGCTGCTGCAATTGATCATTCTCATGCATGAATTGAAATTTATCAATGATGTTATCAATAATATAGATGATACCTACATTTATAACTAGAAATCCAATGAATGAAATCAAATAATAAATATTTTTCTCACTGTAACTAGTTATAACATATAGCTGGTATATACTGAATACTGGGACAATCATAAATATAATATAGTAACGATTATGTATAGAAAAATTTCTGCGTTTGGCTATAAGTCGTATGATCTGAATGACGGAAAACATAATAATGCAACTGAGTAATATCGCTTTAATAAAGGGCGATTGAACTTGCACAAAGTTAGGATCAACAGTGCTTAAGTCAACGGAGTTAAACACATAAAAAATATAAAGGGTTATCAAATTAACGATAGTCAATAAAACAGCATAGAGTACCGTAAAAATAATTTTTGTTTTTAACTCTACTCGATAAGCTTGCGCCATTATAAATATCATCAGCAATGCTAGGATTGAGGATACAATATTATTCATATTACCGTCAAATATATGAAATCAAGAATTACGAATATGATAAAGTAAACAACTCTATTCTTCTTTCTCGTTGACTTATCTAGGACCGAATTCAAGAATAAATTAATTTGAAAGCACATCACAAGTGCGACACAGAGAACAATAAGCAGATTATATTGAATCATATTAATGGCCCTTCATAATCATAAACTTAGTGTAAAAATCTTTAACCTCTTTCACTTTAGAACGACCTATTGGAAACGCCGCCCCGTTGGACATGAGTACAGCCCCACTAGCAAATTTCTTCACATGAATCAGGTTGATAATAATGGAACGATGAATTTGCAAGAAATTAAAATCTTTTAATACTAATGTATAATCGGATATAATGCCTTTACTTTCATAGAGTTGACCTGTTGTTATAAAGTTTAATTTACTTTTTATCGTTAAGCTTTTAGCAGCTTCAATAGAAATGATATCTTCATACCTTAATACCACTTCTTCATACGCTGACTTAATGATCATCCACTTCTTTTCAAGTGCTTGGAAGTATTGGCACAGCTTTATCACTTTTCCCTCCAAAATGTGAGCGGCAATGGGCTTTATCAAATACTGGAAGGTCATAACGTCGAAGCTTTCTACCATATACTCCGGATAGCTTGTTAGAAAAATAATTTGTTCATCGAGATTTTTTAAATTTCTAATGAATTGAGCTGTTTGTATTCCGTTAATACCGCTCATTTCAATATCCAATATTATAATATGGAACGGTTTCTCTTTGTTCTCATAATGAGATACGAGCTGCCTCCCGAATCGAATAACTCGAATTCAAATTCTATATTTGACTTTATTAATAGTGTAATCAGGATATTCTTAACAAGCTCCCGTTGTTTTTCCTCATCGTCGCACAAAGCTACTCTATATATCAATATATACGAAAGAATGGATTTTCATACAAAAGGAAGATGTTCCAATCAAAGCATTGCGATCAACTTCTGACAGTATTAAAGGTACGCATCGTTCCTATTGAACGAAGCGTACTTTAACGTTTAACTGTGCTTATCCGTCAAGCGCCTGCTCGTGTTAGTGTTAAATACACCGATACATGGTAACCAATGGCGTAGCCCAACCGCGTGAATACTGTATTATAGGTTATCTGATAGTAATAATTGAAATTAATCTCGCTTCACTTTCTTACGACGAGAAAGTGAAATTCCACCGAAGCCACTTATGATAGCGATGTAATATCCAAAATCATACCACCAACCTGAGTTATACGTTTCATACAATCTAATACTATGGTTGAAAACACCAATTATTAATGAAATTGGAGCAATCCATCCATGCCATATTCCCCAGAAAAATCCCGCAGGTTGTTGAGCGTTATTTGTACCATCTCCAGGCATACATCCCGTCAAAAGAGAAATAAACATAAATAACATGATTATAATGAAGAAATACTTAAGCTTAATTTCTATCACCTTCCAACTGGTTTAGATTTTCATAAATATTCTTTAGGTATTATCTTTATGTCGGTCTTCTATGGTGCGATGTGTCCGGCAACTGCTTCCCCCACTTATTTTCCCGGGATCGATGCAGCTTATTTGCCGATGCGTGAACACATTGTTATATGATGCTGGGAACTTCATTGAATTGCATTCTTATTTAATCTAAGTCATTATTTACAACGTGTTTTATTTGATTTTCCAATGATATATTTTGTATTAGTTCCTTTAAAATCTTTGGATATAGGTTTATTGTTTCAATAGCATTAATATCAATCCATCTAAACTTAATTCCTATTTCCTCTAATCCTGTAAATTCAAATTTATTAATCGTTACTTCTCCTGCTTCTATTAAATAATAAATACCGTGTTCATGTACATTATTTATTCCGTATGCATTAAAGTTTTCAATAATCCATAATAACCTATTAACGTTCCCTTTTATACCAAGTTCTTCTTCTAACTCTCTGATTATTGTACTTGCTGTTTCCTCGTTTTTTTCTGCTCTTCCACCAGGCAATACCCATCCTTTTCCGTTCTTTGTCGTATGTAATAGCAGTTTGTTATCTTTAATTAAGACTCCTGCTACTCTGAAAAGGAAAACTTCATTTTGTTCCTTCATTTCTAATGGCATCGTGTTTCCTTTCGTATTCTTAGAATGATTTGCTATATATCTTATTAGATTTAATTTAAATTTCCTCCCTACTTCATATAACGTTTTGTATTTATGAACCCGCGAGGCTTAAAGGAGCGCCAGCGACTGACTCTGATGTGCTTAGCCTTACAGGGTGTCTACATGCAAACATTTCTTTGAAACTCCGCTTGCAGTCCAAGGGCATAGATTCGGTGTTACAGGAAGTCAGTATCTTCCTCTAATACAATAATATTTGATCTTCTTCAACTGTAATTAATCTATGTTGCTATCATTTAAATATATAATTAATTACTCCAACAATTATTATTACCACTACAACAATGACTGCAAAACCTTGCATTTGAAGAAACAGCCTTTTCACAGACACGACAACTTATAAGTGTACCCATATAGTCTCCTTATTTTCTTTAATTCTTTTTAATGCTCTCTGCGAGTTTCTGATAACAAACTTGAATACTTTGTTTTGTGCTGTTGTCTACTTCCTTGATCATCTATAGTAAATGTTTAAGATTAATATTACTCTGTTCAACTTCCATACAATAGATTTCTGGATTTTTCATAGATTTCCAATTTTCAAATCCAAATGCTTGATTATAATGCATAATAATTAGAGAAAGTAATGCTCCATGAGTTACTAGGATGACATTATTTTCTGGCATATTAACTACTTCATTAATTAATTCTATTCCTCTTTTTATCGCATCGTTTGATGACTCACCGCCTTCAAACTTTAATTCTAGGTCGTCATAAGTTTCTTCAAGTTTTATAAGCCAATCATCAAGATCAGATGCGCTCAATTTTCGTTCCTTTAATCGTTCATCTATCGTAATTTCTGTATTACTGATTTTTGAAAATGGCTTTATTGTATCTATTGTCCTTAAATAAGGACTTGAAATAATCTTTTTAATACTCTTATCCATAAAAAAATCTACGATTAGACTCGAAGCATCTTTAGCCCCCTCTTCAGTTAAGAATGATTCTGGTTCTTGTCCAACTGCTTTGCAATGTCTAACAAGATAAATCTTCTTCAATGTTCAACATCCTTTCATAAGTTTCAGGCAATGGCACCTAATGTACAGGTATTCACGACGCCCAATCGACTTTAGGCGACGAATATCGCCGAGCGCGATGTACTTAGTCGGTGCGGATGTGTCCGGCTGAATCTACTTACCTGCTGCCTGTATCAGTTCTTCCATCTTAAATAATGAATGTAATTTGAGTCCTTCTTCTTCTAATTTCATTCTGCCTTCAATATTTCTTTCTATTACGATGATTACATCTGTTACGATTGCTCCAGCTTCTCTCAGGTCGTTTGCACTTAAAATGATTTGTCCACCAGTCGTCACAACGTCTTCAACAATGCAAATTCTCTTACCCTTTACATCAATTCCTTCAGCTAATTTGCATGTACCATATTCCTTAGCCTTTTTTCTTACAAAGGCTACTGGGATATTTGATTTCAAAGAGAGTGCCGTCGCTACCGGTACACCACCAAGCTCAAGTCCCGCAAGTACTTCAGTTCCTTTAGGAATTAACTTTTCAAGCTCCTTTGCAATCTTGGATAATAATTGAGGTTTAGATTCGAATAAGTACTTGTCAAAATATTCATTTGAGACTTTACCCGATCTTAAAAGGAACTCGCCAGTCAGATGTGAAATATCATAAATTTCTTTTGCTAAATTCTTCATTGAACTACCCCCATTGAATGTGTTTTATGCACTTGCGGTGATTTCACCTAATGTACAGCTATTCACTACGGAAACCCAGTTACTATTTACTCTAGATTTCATTAGGTGGGTTGCTGTGTTGGTATATATTCTACAATGTTATTACTTCTTCCAACCAAGGGCGTACGCCCGTAGCGTGAAACTTGTGTTATACGAAGCCGTCTTGGATTACTTTCATAAAATTAAAATGGTTTAAATCTCATACCTGGAGAATGATCTGGGCGTTTTTCAAATCCATGGTTTTCATAAAATTTACACTTATCTTTTGCTGAAAATAGCTGTATCATTAGAATATCATGTTTCTTACAATTCACAATTAACTTTTGTAACAATTCAGATCCTATTCCATGTCTTTGATACTCTGGTAATATAATTACATCACAAATTAAAGCATGTAATTCTCCATCTGATAACACTCTACCAAATCCGATAATTTCATTTTGTTTTGAGTAAACACTTATGCTATACCAGCTATTTTCGAGCGAAGAGATTAAGGAAGACTTACCTTTATCTAGTATTCCTTGCCATCCTGTGCTTTCTATCAACAACATATATTCTTCTACTTTCGGAAGACTTTCAATAAAAGACACTTCCATGAATTCACCCTCTATAACATAAAATCTTCTGGTTTTATATAACGTTTAGGTATTCACAAACTTCCGCAGAAAGTTGTCACATGATTCTACTACTCTGTCGAAAGCATCACTATGACCAAGGCAAGCCTCCACGTGTATACTATGTTATACGCAGTTGCTGGCTTCTTCGAGTTACTTTATAATTGTTTGATTCATATCGAGTACAAGCTTTTTATTATTACATCAAGTGTTTTTCATAAAACACAATTGTCATTTTATCGTTGATCACTTCAATCTTTCCAGTTCTCTTATAACCTAACTTTTGATAGAGATAGCAATTACCTTGCTCTTGTAATATTGTACCTAGTTCCCATATCTTTGCATCATTATATATATTCTCAATTATTTCAAATACTTTTTGAGCAACTCCTTTCCCTTGATATTCAGGCAATACAAATATTGGACTTACACGATACGTTTTATTCTCTTTTCTGACGATTCTAATTGCCCCAACGTCAATACCTGAACTCCTTATTATGTAATAATCCGAAAATGATTGATTCATGCGAGTTCTAATTTGTTCGACAGTCTCGTTGGCAGGGCTTGTTTCAAAGTCCTGGTATTTTTCTAACAAGGGCATAAATGCTTTTATTTGCATTTCATGAATAATAAATACTTCATTTAAGTCTGATTTTAATAAAGTAATCACCGTATAACTCCCTCCTTACAAATTTCAATTTTATTTATTGGTTTCAAGCAATTGCTTATAACGTTCAGGTATTCACGACGTCCATCTGATTCTGCCCACATTTAGTCTGCCTCGGTCTGGACCGAGGGCGTATGCCCCTAGCGTGATTGGGTCTTTTCTGATTATAGCGGGATCTTCGAACAATCAAGCATAGGTCTTTATCAAATATAAATTTTTATTAAATCCTCCATTCGTTTCTTCTTTTTGCTTTCTTAGTTCTTCTAATTGCTCCTTAGATACACCTTTTAGCCTTGCTATGGCATACACAACCTCTAAAATATCAGCGAGTTCCTTAATGTCTTCTTCCTCTTTAAACTCTTCTAGCTCTTCCACTAGTTTTTCTTTTAGCCCTTCTAAATATTGATTATTATTCAGCTCTTTAATTTCGTACTTCATTCCACTTTTTTCAATGATTTAATTGATTCAAATATTTAGACTTAATAATATTTATGTGATGTGTATCATGTCCTACGATAATATAAATAATTGCGCGCACGGATAAAGCGTGATCATTAAATTCCCCTACTCTTGTCAAAGCCTCTTCAGTAAGATTATCTATTAAACTAACTGTAGAGTTTCGTACAGCACGATAATCATTCAGTACTTTACTTAGAAGTAAGTTATCATAAGATGACATCTCAGCAAATATATCACGATCATACCCTGGTAATTCTCGTACATCACTACGCGCTATACGTAATATTCTATAGCTCCATAATCTTTCTGCGTCAGCAATGTGCCCGATTACTGTTTTTATTGTCCATTTATCTGGAGCATATCGAAATTTAGCATGTTCCTCAGTGAGCTTGCTTAATAATAATATATTTTCTTCATTTTGTTTTCGTAGAATGCTGATGATATTTCCTTCTGGAACTAAATCAATGTATTTCTTAACTAAAGGCAAATATTCATTCATATCAGGTCTTGTAATCATAATTTCCTCCTTGTGATGCATTTATATTTGTTTTTTTACATGTTGATTTACGATAACGTTCTTGTATTCACGAACTTGCGTAGGAAGTTGTCAGACAGCAAATACTTCATTCAGTTGCATCTGCTGATCAAGGCGGAGGCGCCACTTGAATACGGTGTTATAAGTAGTACCACACTTCATTGGTTTATCATTCACAACTTGTTTCATAGATTTTATACTTATCGTCTCCTATGGAATATCCTATACCAACATTATTCCAATTGTTTTTCTCGTAATAATCATTTAATTCCGTACATAAGTATAATTTCTCGTATCCAATTGTTTTTAAAAATTTCTTTGCATGACTTTGTAACATTGCACCTATATTTTTTCTCCTATGCTCTTCTTCAACATACAAACAAGCAAACCATGGAAACAAATCTTGTCTACTATTTAAGTCGCTTCTTAGTATGGCGTAAGATCCAATAAGCTCATTTTCTTGTTTTGCTACAAAAAATCGTGGTAGATCACTATCTGTGTCTATTGATCTTTCAATACAATCCTTATAAAACATATAATTACTTTCATTTCCCCACTTACTCCAAAAGTACTCAATGATTTTTTCTTTTTGTTCTTCTATATCTCGAGCATTATGTATAGTTATCAACTTGATTCTCCATTCATTAATATTATTGTGATATTACATATCGTTCTTGTATTCACGAACTTGCGTAGCAAGTTGTCACTGATTCTACTACTCTGCTCAAAGCATCAAAGTGACCAAGGCGTAGCCGCTGTTGAATACTGTGTTATGCATAGCTACTGCCTACTTCGAATTGCTTTCCAAACCTGTGTTTTAAATAATACTTTAACCCCGCTCGATCAACATCCGAAAACTGTCTTGGATCTTCAATCATCAATCTATAGATCTCATCAACAGTTTCCCATCTTATATTTGTCGTTTCATCTCCTATTTCTAAGAGATTACCTTCAACTTTACATATAAAATACATACCTATAGAATCAACTGGTCCCTTTATGGTTTGGTATACACAATAAGGTTCTATACACTCAACTTCAAAATCCGGGTTAATTCCACGTGTATCTATACGCTTTTGACTACCTTCTACCTCTATAACTGTTAATCCGGTTTCTTCATATACTTCTCGTCTCAGTCCATCTAATATTGATTCATATAGTTCTAATCTTCCACCAGGTAATTCTAGTGATTCTTCATTCTTTTTATTTCGGGTCTGAATGATTATTTCTGTACTACCATTTCCATCACGTTCAATAATTGCCCTTGCATTAACATAAAACATCAACGAATCACCTTTCTTTTATGTATTTAGATTTTGCTGCTTGAATACTGTGTTATGCGTAGTTACCGTTCTTTTGAATTACTTACAAAATGATTCCTTATCTCTCAGGGTAAAACACATTAAATTGTCCTTTAATTCACTCTCTTGATTAAATCCCATCATCTTTAGAAGCCTTTGCGACTGGAGATTTTCTACTTCGGTTGTCGCTTCAATATAATCGAGCTTCATTAAATCAATTCCGATTCGTATAATCTTCTTCAAAGCTTCCTGCATCAGTCCACTTCCCCAGTAATATGGAGATAGGTCAAAACCTATTTCGGCCTTTGTTTCTTGATTCTCCGTTGACCAGCAATGAAAACCACACGTTCCGATAAGGTCATTATTCTCTTTATTAAATAACCCATACCTACAGCCCGAATCATGGATATGGAAAGCAATAATCTCTTCTGCTTCTCGCAAATCTTTACATACATCAATATCCATAAATTTCGTTACCTCTGGATATGAAAAATGTTTATAGACCGCTTCTATATCTCCTAAACTTAGTTCTCTGATGAAAAGTCTTTCGGTTTCAACATTTGGATAAATCAATTTAAATTACCCCTTTGGTATGCTATTTATTGATTTTTATTTAGATCTGACTTTAGGTAATTATGCATAATGTTCTTGTATTCACGAACTTCTGTAGGAAGTTGTCACTGAATCTAGTACTTTTCAAAAGCATCAAAGTGACCACGGCGGAGCCGCAGCATGAATACTATGTTATGTGACGCTGCTGCCTTCTTTGAATTTACTTACTTTAGCTTTTCAATTGTCCATATTAATCTATGGTAAGTTCTCCTTATTCCTGTTTCTGATTTAAGTTTGTCATGAATTTTTTCAATATATTTATAATCTTCACCTAAATCAAAATCATCAATAATAGGTGTTGAAGATAAAAGAAGAGCAACATCCTCAATTGTTGGATAGTAAGCATCGCAAAAATATTCTCGAATTTCCTTAAATTTTACTTTGTTATTGTGTTGTAATCTTCTCTTAATTTCTTCATATCTCGATCTATTTGATTCTGTAAATCCTTGGCCTCTATTAAATATTTTCTTGAATTCAATTGCGTCTTGATCACCAATAGTTATTTCGACTATCTGTCCTCCTGGCTTACAAACACGTATTGCCTCTTCTAAAAAATAAGGTTCACTCACAGGGCCCCTGCGACTTATTATTAAGTCAAAATAATTATCTTCAAACGGTAGTTCCTTGGCATCAGCTATCATAAATTCAACATTTTTTGTGTTTGTGTTACTTCTAGCTTTATCTATCATTACTGGAGACAAATCAATTCCAATTATCCTATCGACAAAACCAGCTATTTCAGATGTGAATTTCCCATCGGCACAAGCTACATCTAAGGCTAACGGAAACTTCTTAACCTTGTTCTTCACTAATTCAATAAAATCTTCTTCTCCACTGTTTCCTTCGATAGTCACTGTGTAATTTCCTTGGTAACCATTTAGTTTTTGAGCGATTTGGTTCCACCAATCGGTTTGATTTGCATTTGTTTTGTTTCGCATCTTAGATATCCCACCATATAATTTAATTTATTCTTACAGAAGGTTCCTATAACGTTTAGATATTCACGAACTTCCGCAGGAAGTTGTCGCTAAATCTGCTTCTTCTGCCAAAACATCACTTTAATTTGATATGATCTATTATATTTAATTCTATCCTTTCACTATTCTCATTACCGTTACTATCTGTCCAAATTAAATTCATATATGTCATTTCAAGCTCATCTATTTTCATTTCTTTTTCTCGTGTAGATAGAGGTCCACTAATGGATCCTAATTTATCAATATTACTAAATATATTAATAGCCCCATTTGTCCCTGATTTAGATCCCACCAATACTGTTTCAGGTTTGAAACTCTTATTAACTTCAACGAATTCGTATTTTATGTAGTTAGAATCAATAATTTCACTTTCTTTTCCTAAATAGACCAAACTTGCAGAGCCTCTCCACATCGAATTCTTAGTTTTTACCACTTTATAGTTCATTACATTCCAAGATGTTCCTTCACCGTTCAATGTGAATATTTCAACGATAGATTTGATATCCTGTTTTTTTTCTTTCAGAAATAAAATAAGAAATATGAAATTTGTTACAAGAAGAAGCAGAATCAAAAAACATATCATTTTTTTCTTCATTCCCTTTATCTCCTTATAATATATTGTAATGTTTTCGTATTGCTGTGCTACTTCATCGCTACATAACTTCTTCCAACCAAGGGCGAACTCCCGCTACGTGAATCTGGTGCTATAGGATGTCAGCGCCTTCTTTGAGTTACTCTAAGAAATCAATTATTTTGTTTCTATACTCATCCCAATTATAATTTTCATTTCTTATTATTAGCTTTGGAATATCCCACTCCTTAACGATATTGGATACAAAATTCTGATTTCTCGTCCAGAACTTGCCTGCCTCGATAAAATCATCATCTGTATAAAGTCCACATCGATCTTGAGTGAATTCAGGTCCACGAATATTACATATCCACCTCCAGTTTTGTTCTACATTCACTTGATAATAATAGATGAGAACAGGATCAAGACAGCTTAAAATAGATTGTATTTTCTTTGTCAGATCTAATATTTTTTGCTCGTCCATTTGCATATTAAAAGCAAAGCCTAAAGTATCCTGAAAAACGTAGCTCTCCATAATCGTGATTTCATCTCGATCTATTCTTTTATTAACAAAATTAGTAAATAGCTCTACAACCTTTTTAGTAAACCATTCTGCTTCTTCTAAATTAGTGAATGAGGTAAATTGCTTATCGTATATTCGTAATGGATGATTATCTTCCAGCTCGTGATAAAACCTATTTGGGAGATTCAACTCACTCAATCTTTCATTTATAAAGCTTCCAGTCGTTGACTTACCTGACCCAGGCATTCCATCAATTAATATCAATTTTTTCTCCATTAAAAATCCTCATCTCTGAATTCGTATTATGATTTAGCTCTGAATACTGTGTTATCCGATGTAACCTTTTGGTACTTCACACCTTTCCATTAGGTTTTTTCGGATACGTTTCCGTTTTCACGAAGTACCAGCACCCTAAGGTCCGAAGGATCGACCGCGATGCGGTTGTGTCCCGGCAATCACTTCTCAGACTTTTCTTACCGGACCGTGGCGGTTTGTCCGCCGAAGCGTGAACATATTGCTATACGCTGCTGTATTGCTCTTCTATGTAACTGACTTCAATCGTTCTTTAATGATTTTTAATAATTGCTCTTGTTCTTCTTTAGGCATCCATTCTACTAATCTTGCTGCAGCAACTGGCAAGATCCATCTATCGATATCAGCGTAATCTAGTCCTGAAAGCTACATCCGTGTCCTGGTTGCCATGAAGAAATAATGTAGGTGGATAGTCTTTTGTAATATTATCAATTGGATTATATTGTATTAATTTATCCCTATTTAATTTAGGGTCCATTTTTGTCACTTCTTGAACCCAGATCCCTTGTTGACGACAATAAATGTAATAGTCAAATCTTTCCCACTTACCATTAGTAATTTCAACTTTACCAATACGATTTATTGCACTAACCTTATCAATAATTGCTTTCTTACAGTAGTACTCACTTGGTTGTGTATACCAATTCCCTAAAATATCTCCATACCCATAGAAAGAAATGATAGCTTTTGGTTTTTAATCCATTGTTCCAGTTAATAAGCTCAGATATCCACCTGCTGAACTCCCCATTACTGCAATTTTATTAATATCAAAATCATACCATTCAGTTGCTGCCGTTCTTACCCATTTAATTGCATCCCTTACATCTTCAATAATAAGATCTAAACTAGTTTCAGGTGCGAGGCGATAATCTATATTAACCAAACTAAATCCGTTATTAGTTAAATATTCAATTTGTTCAACTGGCAACCATTCTCTTGTACCAAAGATTAATGCACCACTATGAATATATATTATTACTGGTGTTCTTACTCCTTGATAATATATGTCAGCACTTATAGAACTATTTTCAGTTTGCTTATAAATCCTTGTTTCTTTCATTTTTTCCTCCCCTGCTAATTGCATCAATGTGACCAAGGACGTATGCCCGCTGCTTGAATACTGTGTTATATGTTGTATCTGCCTCAATCGAGTAACCTAAAGAGTCAGTTTGATATATCTTTCTTTAAATAATAATGTGTGTGTCTTCCGGCATTCTCAATTGTTCCATAGATCTGAAAACCTTCTTTCAAATAAAAGTCTAATGCTTGAAAACTTAATGTATCTAGCTTTATAAAATCACATTTCTTTTCTTTAGCTATTTTCTCTGCTTCCCTTAGTAGAGCTCTTCCATATCCTGATTTTCGATGTTCTGAATCAACAAATAAATATTGAATCTCCAACCAATTCCAACAAAACTCTCCAACTATACCTCCGAATATCTTTCCATCCTGATTCACTAAATGCAACTTTATTTCCTGATATCGGCCTTTTAAATCATCAGGAAAATGATTTAGATTGAACTCAATCATCTTGTTTCTTACGTAATCTTTGCTCTTTACACTTATTTTATTAGAAATTACTAATGACAAGTTGACTCACTCCAATTTCACTTCGATTATTCGTATGAATATGAAATCAACACACGACTTTTAGTAACTTTGCACTTAACATGCTCTTGCAGATATTCCATATAACGTTCAGGTATTTACGTACTTGCGCAGCAAGTTGTCAGAGAGCAAACAAATCCTGAATTCCCTCAGTTGACCAAGGCGCATCTGCTGCGTGAAAACGGTGTTATCGGGTGTTCGGACCTCTTTGAAATTTATTTCATACAATCTTTAGACTGTAATCTCTTGCTGTTTCTTACCAACAGCAATCCATCTTCTATCTATATCTTCAAATACAAATTCCTTATTATTATAATCTGTTGTTAATAAAGGTCTCACGATCTTTATCCCTAGCTTCTTAAAATTCACCTCCATTTCTTCTTGGTTATCCGTAATAAAATACGCATCATATCCATATCCATGAACTTCTCGATTTGGTTCTATATATTCTTTATTTGATTTTATTAAAACAATCTCTATCTGATCGTTATACAGGCAAATATGTGGCTCTAATGAATTAAGATAACTTACTGCTTTGAAGCCAATATGTTCATAAAACTCAGCTGTCTTCTTCAAATCAGCACTCGGAAAAATCTGTAGTAAATTAGTAAATCCTCTGGTGTTCATATAGCTAACCCCTTCTTGTACAGTTTTAAATTTAATTGTCTTCTATTGAATTCATAATGAAGTCTCGAACAAAATCCAAAGGTTTTATGGTATTGTCAAGCGTGCTAGTAAATACAACTACAGTCTGAAAACTTGGAATGACAATAATAAATTGCCCGTTTCGTCCCATCGGAAAAAACATTCTGTTATTCAAAGTGAACAAGGCGTAGCCGCAGCGTGAATACGGTGATATGTGATGCATCTGACTTCTTGAAATACTTCACAAACCTAAATGTTGCGATGCTATCATTTATATATATCTTAAATGACTTCATCTATATCGCTTTTTCCCATTAAGGTTTCTGTTCATACTTTTTTGATTCATGGTTTTCATCTGAGTTGTCTGACATTTTAGTTGGACCTCCAACTGGTGCGGTTCATGGTGCGAGGATGAAATTTGTGATTAGATTTGATGTTCGTTTCTACTTACTACAACGAGATACGATCTAGTATTGTTGCTACTTCTGCTGAAAGCATCAAAGTGAACAAGGTGTAACCACCGCGTGAATACTGTGATATGTGATGTCAATGCCTTCTCCGAATTAAGCTTCGAAATACTTTACTAGCTTTCCAGGTTCAAACTTCTTATCAATAATTATTAATAATTGCTTTCCAAGTACTTCTGTAGGTTGTATTTGTCCTGTTTGATATGCCTCTTTAAAGAATTTTGCCATTTCAAAATCTTGATCATCCTTTCTTCTGGCGATTTCCTGCATTTCTGTATCAACCATTCCTGGGTCAACAGCTACTATTTCAATAGGATATTTCCGTTTCGATTGCTCTGACCCAATACATTGAGTAAACATATTTATTCCTGCTTTGGCTGTACAATATACACTCATTCCAGGGGCTGGATAGCTCCCTGACCCTGAAGATATATTAATAATCTTTCGTCTTATTGAAATGTTATCCGTTGCTTTAATAAAGCTTGATGTTAAAATCATTGGAGCAACAAGACTTGTTTGTAGATGTATATTAATTTCTTCAGCACTACATTGATCTATTGATTTCAAAGGTTCGAGCATCGCAGCATTATTAATGAGGCATACCATTTTGGAAGTATTTATGTCGATATGATCCAGAACTCCATTAAGCAACCGCTCAATATCTAAAATATTACTCAAGTCAAAATTGAAGTGAATGTACTTCGAGCACTTAGCTAACTTGTCAGAAATACTTCTTGAGATTCCGTATACATAACTACCATTCTCGAGGAGCATCTTTGCTAGTTGCTCTCCGATTCCCTTTGATGTTCCTGTAATAATAAAATGCTTATTATTCATTAGCATACCTCCGCTCTTAATACGCACTTGTATTAATTTCACCGAACGTTCGCGCATCCACGACGGCGAGAGCCTTAAGGGAGCGTCAATGACCCGGTCGTAGACTTAGGCTCCCAAGATCCCCACTTAACCGAACTACCTCGGGTAGACCAAGGGACGGCGCGTATGCCGGCCCGCCTCGTGGATGTATTGTTAGGTGATGTCATTGTCTTCCTATTACACTTTATATATTCTATAAAATATTTTGTAATCAACATACGTGCTATATCTAATCCTATCCTTCCATAGAATAAATCTAGTTAAATTGGGATCCACTTAGGTAACCGCAAACAAATTCATAAAAGGTATTAAGCTCTTTCAATTTCAGTAAATATCCATTCAGTAAAAGGCCGAACTTTAACTATAAAGTCAGTATGCTCTACTTCTGTCTCAAGGGATTTCTTATAATTACAAGTGAAAGGTCTAAGTTTTCATTAAATCCCGTACTATTTTCTTTCAGTTGCTGTAAGACCCTTTCTCGAGAACACTAAGATGTTGAGGCCTTCTTTGATTAACCATCACTTAATATTTCTTTTATAAGTTTAATTTGTTCATTTGGTAATCCTTCTGGCCAATTATCCATACTACAATACATGATTTCAGATATTTCTGAACTCGGTTTAAATGTTCCTTCTATTATCTTCCCTTTAAATATCAAATCAACTCTATTGGGTTTATTCCCATATATAGCTTTTGCTAGACCAGTAATATGGACTTTAAGTCCTGTTTCCTCATTTATTTCTCTTTCTAGGCCATTCTCTGGTTTCTCTAATTCCATCCACCCACCAGGGATTCCCCATGGTTCTTTTCGATATTCATGTTTAAGGATTAACACTTCTCCTTTTTCATTTGTAATTACTCCTAATACTGCAACTAAAAACTTATATTGTGCTCTGTAAACAATCCAATTCTTTAATCCATTAAAAGGCATGTGTTTATACATATAAACGAGCCAATCTCTCGGAATATAACTAATCAGTTTTGAGATCATTGAGCACCTCTTTCTATTTTGGTTTCTATTTATTGCGCCAATTTCTTATAACGTTCTTGTATTCACGAACTTGCGCAGGAAGTTGTCACATGAATTTACTACTCTGCCAAATGCATCAAAGCGACTAAGGGCGTATACCCACAGCGGGAATACTGTGTTATATGATCGGGACGCCTTCTTTGATTGAGCTCATAAAATGTCCTTAACCATAAGCATCTGAACATCAATTAGTTCATATCCTAATGATTTATAAAGGTTTATTGCAGCATGATTGCTTCCTATGACACCTAACGTAGCTTCACTCTTTTGTTTCTCGTCTCTTAGAAATTTCAAAGCCTCCATAATAGTTGCTTGCGCAATTCCTTGCCTTCTCCATTCAGGATGTGTAAAAATTTGCTCAGTTGCACTTCTTTCAGAAGATATCCCCCAAGTCATGCAACTACTTATAGGCCTACCGTTATCAAAAGCAGTAAACGTATCCCATTCGGGTCCACTCCGAAACCAATTTAACCTCGCTATACTCCAAGACTCTCCATCCGAACTATCTTTTTCTGCTTGTAAATACAGTTTTCTCTCCTCCGTTGGTTCCATTGCCCATCTCTTAATTTCGATTTCTTTATTAACCTTGTACTCGAGGAGGGGAAGTGTTAAATCACGTTTCATAATTAAGTAATTTAAGGAGTGATAGAATCCTTTAGACAGTAAAAAATCAATTGTTTTTAGATCTTCATGAGAGCAGGCTTTACTTATTTGAATTCGTTTATTGGGATACGCTTGACTGATCTGATATGCTCTATCAATAAGACGGTTAAATATATCTAACTCAATATGATCATAATCATTAGAATCAGTTTCAATTAAAAAGCGATGAATATAATTTGAGTCTTTCCCTTCTCTATCAAGGTACTCACAGGAATCTGTCGGCTCTAGGTGACCCGAGGCAACAACTTCATTGTTGATCTGAGCACATAAAATGTTTTCTGATTTAAAATCTGTATTGTACTGGTACGACAAATTAAATAAGAAATTAAATCTACTGATATCTTCGGCATCTTTGGAAATGTAGTTTCTAATATTAACATCCATGACACAGTCTCCTTTTTTGGCTGATTCGGTTTTAAGTCCCTTTTCATATAACGTTCTTGTATTCGCTTCTGCGGACAGAGATCCGAATGGATCGCGATGCGTAAATATGGTGTTAGCAGAAGTTAGTGTCTCTTTGATTCACTTCCAATAGTTCTTCTCTCGCCTCTATCAGCCATGGATGTACTAATTTCAGCTTCGATCATATTTATATTCTTCTTCCATTATTTCTATCGACAGATCCTTTGCTAAGTACAACATTTCACTTACTGGAACTGCATTACTAATATCGTGTAATAGTCCTGCTTGTACAGCCTTAAATGGATCAACCCCGTATAGTCCAGCTACACGTTTTGCTTCGGATGCAACTGTTAACGTATGCTTTAATGTTTCAAAATCATTATGTGCAACAAAGAAGGATTGAATATTATTCTCTAAATCATTTGAAAACTCCAAATCCAATACGTATGGTTTGAGAATTGAGTTCATATTTTTGCCGCCTTTCCATTAATTTCTGCTAACGTATCTTGTATTCACGAACTTGCGCAGCAAGTTGTTACTGAATCTGCTTCTTCTGCCAATAACATCAAAGTGACCAAAGCGGAGCC
Organism: Paenibacillus sp. Y951; assembly: GCF_056786395.1. Classification (NCBI taxonomy): domain Bacteria; kingdom Bacillati; phylum Bacillota; class Bacilli; order Caryophanales; family Paenibacillaceae; genus Paenibacillus; species Paenibacillus sp. Y951. The sequence goes on from NZ_JBXCIY010000007.1 coordinate 226,770, forward strand.
GCAGCATGAATCTTATGTTAGACGACGGATTCTTCTTCTTCTCCGAATAACCTCTTTCAAAATGTTCTTAAAATGTACTTTCCCAAAAAGGCCCTTCTTCTTTATTAAGGTATCTCAATAGAATGTCTCTTACCGGATATGGTTGTAGATTATGCTCTTCCATTTCATTTATCTTAATCCAATAAAATTCCAAATGATTCTCTTTAGACTCAGGGTTCAAATCATGATTGATCTTAGGTAGTACAACTCTAAATAAGTGATTTATTTCTTGATGATATGTATTAGGAAGGTCAAAATCAGCTTCGACACATCCAAGATATTCCTGTACAATGCAAATTTGTCCAAGTTCTTCTTTGATTTCCCTAGATAAAGTTGTTCTCATTCCTTCCCTAAATTCTACATGACCGCCTGGAAGAAAAGTATTATCCATTCCTTTACAGTGGGCAACTAATATTTTTCCTTCGGAGATAATAATCCCCCTTGCAAGTACATGATATTTTTGATTTTGGTTCTCCATATACTTCATGATATACCCCTCACATGATGGTTTTAATATTGGCTTAGCAAGATTTCCTATAACGTTCTTGTATTCACGAACTTCCGTAGGAAGTTGTCACTGAATGTGCAACTCTGCCCAAAGTATCAAGAGACCAAGGCGGAGCCGCAGCGTGAATACGGTGTTATCACATGCTGTGCCAACTCCGTAATGCTATAATTTTATATTTTCAATCTTTCTAATTGATGGTCTTCTATTAACTTTATACTCTCTCTATTTTCCACGAAATCCTTAATTTGTTTGGATATATTTGGAATTAAAAGTAATGATTCTAACTCATCTACAGGTATCCATTTAACAGCAACTTGATGAAGATCTGGATTATGAGGATGTCGTGGGATTGAATTATTAATTAATTTACATTCAAAAATAAGATGTAATCCATGACATTCATTCGCTGAATAATCTCCTGACTGTCTATGCGGAGCTAGCTCATATGTCAACGCCAACTTTCCAACCTCGACTTCCGCATTGGTTTCTTCATAAATTTCTCTGATAACGCCATCAACAATTGTTTCGCCTGGTTCTAAACCTCCACCAGGTAAATTATAATGGGTTCCATTATCTTCATATTCAACTAGAAGAATTGAATCATCTTCTATAATCAAACCAGTACACCTGATTCTAACGTGTGGCAAAGTTACACCTCATTTTTATATTTTGAACTTACCTTATTTTTCCCCAATTTTTTATAACGTTCAGAGGTTCACGACGGAACCCCACCATCTTCTTACTCTTGCTTTCTCTAGGTGGGGTTCTGTGTTGGTGTGTCTTCTTCTATGTTCAACTTCTTCCAACCAAGGACGAATGTCCGCTACGTGAAACTTGTGTTAGACGATGTTCATGACCTCTTCGAAATTCTAAGTGAAACTATACTTCGCTAGAATCTCCCCCCATGGGGCTAAGCCTACTTCCTGAAATCCTACCTTCTTATAGAACTTCCCTGCATAATCATTCTCCGGATTATAACCTAACATTAATATGTTTGTTCGATCATCCTTAATTTCTATATCATTAATAATCAGTTGCATGGCACTCTTACCATAACCACTTCCTTGAAATCGCTCGTCAATCATAAACCTGTAAATCCAATAATTACCGTCTTCTGGAGCTTTCCCATACATTGAGAAACCTACAAGTATTTCCTCAAAATAAATAGACTTAGTTACAAAGTCAGGTAAAAACTGTGCCTCTGCGATTGAATATAGATTCGATGCAATAAAACTCTGTTGTTCTTCTTTAGGTTTCAAATGAATACATTCTTCCCAATTGCTTTGATCTATCGATCTTAAACTAATCAAATTCTGATTCCTCCCATTTTAGTAGAGAAATCTAAATTCCAGACTCTCTACTTTTTTCTTGACCTCACCGATATTGCAAACGTGTTCTTTGTTTTCATTTCACATCACTCCTCTCATGGTTTTAAACAATGTTTGTAATATAATTCATGAATATCGTCTAAAGTTTCGTATATTCACGACGTCCGACAAAGTCAGATGTGTCCGGCTGATTCAGCTTCCCTGCCAATATCATCTGTCCGGACCGAGGGGCGAATGCCCCGATGCGTCATTATGGTGTTATAGAATGTCAGCGTCTTCTATTAGTTCATATGCCTTCGATTCAACGCCGTTTAACTTTGGAAAATCACCTTCCATTTGTGGCTTTAAATTTATTTCTTGACGACTAAAGGGGACTTTAATATACACTAACAAAAGCGATAGCAATCTATTAAGTTAGAGAATGCGCGCTGATTTCCGCTAACGTTACTTGATTCACGAACTTGTGCAGCAAGTTGTCACTGATTCTACTACTACTGTCAAAAGCATCAGAGTGACTAAGGCGTAGCCGCTGCGTGAATTCAGTGTTATATGATGTCGGGGACATCATTGAGTTGCTCTAAACATTTGTTCCAATCTTGGTCCTAATTCTTTCAATTTTTCTTTTATATATGGTTGCGTTCCCTCAGGCAGATCAGTAAGATTAAAATAATTCGCTTCTATTACTTCTTCGCCATCTGGCTTTATCTCACCATTGAAATCTGTGCAAATGTATCCGATGATTATATTGTAATATTCATGTCCATTCCTTAATTTTGTAAATAGTTCACTTCCTGAAAACACACCAAAGAGTCTAAGCGCTTCCAAATCTAAATTAATCTCTTCTTTTACTTCCCTTCTAAGACACTCTTCAACTGACTCTCCAAGTTCCATTAACCCTCCAGGGATTCCCCAAGATTGGTCTTGATATTTAACTAATAGTATTTTCCCAAAGCTATTTACAATTGCAACACTAGGTCTCACTAGGATTAACGGCTGATTGCCAACTATCTTTCTTAGATCTTCAATATGCCCCATTGACTATACCCCCATTTTGTTTTTTTTCTTTCCCCCGATGTCATATAACGTTCTTGTATTCACGAACTTTCGTAGGAAGTTGCCACATGTATCTTATACTTATGCCCAAATCATCACAGTGACCAAGGCGTAGCCGCTGCGTGAATACTATGTTAGGTGATGTATTCGCCATCATGCATAGTAAATCCACCTCGTGCCGATCTTATCGTAGATATAACTTAAAACTAGTTAGAGATCTTCATCTTAAGAAGTAGGGATTGAAAAATAGTTTGTATAGTTCACTTTCAATCTAGCTATTTCTATTGTTTACCTATTATTACATAAGGAAGGTCAGAAAGATAAAGCTCGCTTTCAATAGCACTTTCGATAACTACTTCCGTTTTATATATTTTTGCCGGTTTATCTGACCCAAGCCAAACCCTTTGATGCGCTGACAAAATAAATAACCCAACTTCGTCCCCAACAGCTGAAAATCGGTCGTGATAATCCTTGTATTCGGTAAGCGAAAACATTGAATTTAGTAACTTCCTAGTTGATGGTACATCGGGCACCACAAGCCCGATCTCGCTAATTCGAAGTAAATCAGTTGATTGGAATCTTCCTTGAGCTGTGATGTTTAAACTATGTCTAGCAATAAATTCAAGAACGTTCCCTGCTGGATCATAAAAATAAATCGAGGTTGCATTCCAAGTCTTTGAATATAATTGATAAGTATTGGCTGATAATTTGTTTAAATTAACTTCTCTTTCTTCTAACCATTTTATCGATTCTTCTAGTTTATTGTTTGAGATATCAAAAGCAAAATGATAAAAAGGATATTCCTCCAAATTTAAAGTTCTTTCGAAGGTCAAGGTAGAACACCCTACCTGAATTGTAAAATTATCATTATTTTCGTCTATGATTGGCAAGCACAAGATATTTGAGTAGAATTTTTGAAGTTCTTCAAGCTGAGCGGTAAGAAGCCTAATGTTTTTAATTAACAAAGTAAACACCTCCATGGTGATTAAGTTTGTTTCTATTTTTCTTTTGCGCGATTGCATATAACGTTCAGGTATTCACGAACTTGCGCAGCAAGTTGTCCCTGATTATACTTCTCTGCCAAAAGCATCTAAGTGACCACGACGTAGCCACCGCATGAATACTGTGTTAGATGAAGTTACCTTGAGATACTTGGAAATTATTTAATCCATCTCTTAATATATTAATTCCTTCGATCACCTCTTTCATATTCTCTTTATCATCCATACAGTAAAAATGTCTTTTAGATGCCAGTATAACTAAGCCTTTAATTGGATATGCGACATCCTGATGGACATGAAAATTGCTTGATTCATAAATTACTCCGCCTGTTGGTGTAATCATCCCATTTGTCAAAGCACGGCTCCAACATTTTTTTGTCGGATTTATTTTATATTAATTTTTTCTTCAAAAAGTATTGTTTTATTCCATTAGGGTATTCATCGTTAATACCAAATATTTCATATCCTATATTTTTATAAAAGTCAGGTGATTGATATGAAAACGTACATGTATGAGCAAATAAACATCCAAGATCTATTCCTCTTCTTTCAGCTTCAGTTATCATAACTTTTCCGGGGGTCTTTAGTAGTCCATTGGTTGCATGAACATTATATTGATATAAATTATTACAAATCTCTTTATATTCAGTATCATTCGATCCTAGTGTGATCTTAATATTTTCTAAAATAATATCTGTCATGGTAATCCTCACTCACTATAAGTATTTGAAATTAATAAGTTGTTTGCCTATCTTTCAGATATCGTTCTTGTATTCACGAACTTCCGTAGGAAGTTGTCACTGAATTTACTGCTCTGCCAAAAGCATCACAGTGACCATAGCGTAGCCATCGCGTGAATAGGGTGATATAAGATGTCAACGCCTTATTTGGATTACTTACACGATTCGACTATCGTACCCATTAACACATTAAGCAAGTAAATTGCTTGTTAATGGACTTTTTTAGTAAAACAATATGATAATTTATCAAAACCTTTAGACTCATAAAATTCATGAGCGTTTGTTCGTTGAAATCCACAATTTAATATAATGTAAGAAAGCCCTTTCTCAAAAGCATAGTTTTCAGCGTAGTTAAGAAGTTTAGTTCCTATTCCTTTTTGTTGAAAACTCTCTTGTACAACAAGACCATTAATTTTTAAGTATCCTACTTCGTATTCCAATGCCATTGTTTGTACCATCGTAATACAACCTACTACCTTGTTTTCAAACAATGCGACAATTGTTTTGTAGTTTTTACTCTTATTCAGTCTTTCAAACCGTTCTGAAATATTTTCAGCAGTGACAGTACCACTTCCTAAGTCATTATTCCACAACAATACAACGTCAGGATAATCAATTTCTTGAATTTCACGAATTTTAATATCCATATGTGGCCTCCAATATAACAAATAGAAATATTACTTTTATTCTTGCGCTTATTTCTTATAACGTTTTGTGTTCACGACGTCTATTCCCCTTAGATAGCTCTTATCTTAGGGGAATAGACGTGTCCGGCTGCTCCCACTTCTTTGAAATCCCTCGACCGGATCGAGGGGAGTATGCCCCGAAGCGCTAATATGGTGTTAGAGGATGTGGCTGCCTTCCTTGATTTACTTACAAATCATGGTTTAACAGCCTTCCATATATATTTCTTCTCTCTTACTCCTATTTTATTGTCGATTATATTTTCATTAACTTTTTGTTTTAATTGATCATTATATTCCGGCAAAGTATAATCTGGGTTTCCTGGAATACAGGTTAGAAACTTCGCAAATTCTTCTTCATTCGGATAGTAAGAGACTGCACTGTTGTATTCATTAATTTCTATATCAACATAACCATTATGATCCAGTTTCTGAATGACCTTATCGACAGCAGTATGTATCCCATAAATTACTCCACCAGAACGAAGTATTCTGCTGTGATCAATAATTGATGTAGGGCCTCTTCGGTCATATATCAAATCAAATTGATTGTCTTCAAATGGAAGTTCAGTTTTTGTTGTCGCATGAATAAAACTCACATTAGAAACTTTAGATTCTGATAACAGTTTAGTTGCAATTTTTAATAGCTCGATTGAATTATCCAATCCAATTATTGATTTCGTATACTTTGACATCTTCAAAGTGAATTCACCATGTCCACAACCAGCATCTAATACTGAATTACTATTAGAAAGCATTGTGATTAATTGTTCTTCAAATATCTGTTCACTTGAAATCCCAATTATTGTAGATAATACATTACTCTTATATCCGCCATTGCGTTTGGCGATCATGTCATACCAATCCAGTCCCATGATTAACCTCCAATAGTTTTTCTGTTTTCGAGCTGTTTCAGTATTTCATTTACTAATTCCTCAATTTCAAAATTTTCAGCATCAATTATTATATCTGCATAAGATTCGTACAACGGACATCTCTCTTGATAAAGTTGTGATAATGTTTGATTTTCTCTTAAAACAACGCCTCTTTGTTTTGTATCTTCCAGACGTTTTTTTATCATCTCAAAACTCAGTTTCAAATAAACAACAGTACCAATGTCCCTTAAATGTTTCATGGCTTCACTTCCATAAACTACACTTCCACCAGTAGCAATAACAGAACGATCGACAATTAAAGATGCATTTATTCTGTTTTCAATATCATTGAAGCCATCTATTCCTTCGTGTTCAATAATATCTTTTAATAAGTGTTTTTCTTGGTTTTGAATTAATAAATCACTATCTACAAAATCAAACCCCTTGACCTTTGCTAAAATTACACCGACAGTACTCTTACCTGCAGTCGGCATTCCAATCAGAATTATATTCACTTAATTTCTCCTATGGTTTTAATATCTTTATATTTTTCTATGCACTACTACATCAATTTCTATTTCGGGGCTTTCACATAACGTTCAGGTATTAACGAACCTGCGCATAGCAGGTTGTCACATGAATCAGCTGCTCTGCTAAAAGCATTACCAGTGACCGAGGAGTGTAAGCGACGATGCATTAATGCCGTGTTATAAGATGTCCCGCCTTCTTCGAGCGGCTAAAATACTGTGTTTTATGGAATTAGAGGTGATTGATGTTCATTTATTTTATCAGCTACGATTGTATAATATGCCGGAACACCACTATTAATATGATGCGGCTCCTCTTCTAATTTTCTTAAAAACATGTTCTTATCTGCTAATGTGGATAGTATTTCAGCCATCGTCCATTTTCTCAATAGAACTTTTGGTAGGTCTTTACGATCGCCTTCTGAAAGAAAGTCTGAAAAAGCTATCTTTTCTTCAACAAGTTTTGAATCAAAATAATTAGAACCTTTGCTTGAAAAAGGATGGAAATCCGTCAAAATCAGTCGACCATTGTCTCTTAGCAAGTTATTTACCAACTCAAAGATAGGGTTCAAATTAGAAAAATAATGCAAAATACCAAATTCCATAAGAACTAAATCATAATTACTAAGATTCATCTCAGCTGGTATATTTAGAACATCCGCCAGAACATAATTTAGTTTCACATTAGCATAACGAGCAACTTCTGAAGCATATCGTTGGTTTTCTTTGGAAATATCGACAATAGTGACATCTGCGCCCAGCAACGCTAATGGAATTGCCTTACTTCCCGTTGATCCAAGAAGATTAATAATTCTCTTTCCATTTGGGTCACCGATATACTTTATCCATCTACGAAGCTTATGTTTTCCATTAAGTTTTAGGTTTTCTGCTTGTGCTTCAGGGTGTCCGAAATGTATCGTCCATGCTTCATAAGCTTTTGTATTCCATGCTTTGCTATTAGCAGTCGTTTGTTTTTCTTGCATTAGACACCTCATTCTATTTTAGGGTTTTGCGGGGATTTCTTATAACGTTCAGATATTCACGAACTTCCGTAGGAAGTTCGTCACTGAATCTACTTCTCTGTTAGAGGCTTCACAGTGACCAAGGGCGTATGCCCGCCGCGTGAATACGATGTTATGAGATGTTCGGGCCTTCTATGAGTTTACTTACAATATCCATTATTGGTTTTGTGTAACTATCAAGATTTTTAATACCCTTTTGTGAAATCCATTGAACTTCAATAATGTCTTCATTATCTTTATTGTTTTTATCTAGTTTTATTTGCCCTTCAAACTCGGTTATTAGATATGTGTATTTTTTATTCTGTTCATGTATTAAATATAATCCTTTTACTTCAATTCCCGTTTCTTCTTTAACTTCTCTTATACAAGCCATTTCAGGGGTTTCATTCATTTCAATTCCCCCTCCGGGAAAATTCCATACGATAGCTCCTCTTTGAACATATTGTCTAACCATCAAAAGGTTGTCGTTTTGTATGATAACAGCTTGTGCAATGATTGGAAACACCTTCCATTTTTTATTAATGGGCTTAATGTGTTCGTTTCTATTGGTTTTATATATTTTATTACTGTGCTCGAATTTCTCATAACGTTTCCGTGTTCACGACGTCCCACCACCTTAAGGACCTTTTGGTCCGGCCGCGATGCGGTTAGGTGGTGCGGATGTGTCGCTTGAATTTGCTTCCATGACTTATCTCCTGGCGACCGAGGCGGCTTGTCCGCCGATGCGTGAACACATTGTTAGCTGAAGTAACCTTGAGATACCCCAAATATTCTGTCCAATTCAATAGCAACACCATCATTATCGTTGCTTTCGGTAATATTACTTGCAATATCCTTCAATTCTTTTATTGCATTACCCATCGCAACTGACCACCCACAAGTTTTAAACAGTCCGATATCATTATGATCATCACCAAAAACTATAACCTCTTCGTTTGGAATACCAAACCCATCAAGTAATTTAGACACGCCAAGTTCTTTTGATGCCTTCTTTGACATGATCTGAATCAACTGTCCATTGTCAGTTACTATTATGTTTAAGTTGGAATTAAATTTTTCCCTGAGCATCCCTACCTTTATATCTCCAGTTATCAAAATTTTTGTAGCATCAAATTCTTTGAGATCCTCAAGAGATCTTACAATTGGATTTTCTTTAACACCGGTGACAATTGAGTGATCAATCTCCTTCAGACTAAACCATTCATCTTGTACTTCAATCCCTATCTCATTATTTGGGTTGTCGTTAATGCAATGATCAAGAACTTCTGCCGAGAGAACCGAAGGAATTGGTTCATGAATATTAATGCCAAGACTAGTACTGGAGATTAAGGCTCCATTATAAAATACAAAAGAGCCAACATCTAATAATTCCTTTGGTAGAAAACTATATACGGCTCTTGGAGGACGGGCGGTAGCAAAGATTACATGCATTCCACGTTTAAGACAAGCCGTGACACTCTTGTAATTTCTGTCTGAAATCTTTTTTCCTGAATTAAGTAGTGTTCCATCTAGATCTAAAACTACTACAGAGTACATCATTGATTCACCTACTTATAATAATTATCTTCTAGGTTATTTCAGCTAACGTTCAGGTATTCACGAACTTCCGCAGGAAGTTGTCACTGAATCTGCTACTTCTGCCAAAAAGCATCAAATTGATCAAGGCAGAGCTTTTCTCTTGAAAATTCGGTCTATTCATTTGATTTCATTCAATATTGATGCTTTTTTAGTGGGTTAAGGTTTTACAACTAATCTAGGAGTTGGATCATCAACTGGTGCATCTATTGATGATCGTGAGTAAAGTATTGGATGATTATTTATGTTGTGAGTTCTCAGGGGTGTTGTTCTTTTATCTATTCTATCAAATTATTGCTTTGGGTTCAGGTATTCATGTTTATCAGATGTTATGCCAATAGAAAGTGTAATGTGAAAACTGCTGAAATCCTAATGACTTATAAAAAGAATTATCAGAAATAACATATGCTTTTTCAGCCCCAAAGGAGCGACCTCTTTTCAAGGCTTCTAAAACCACTGCCTTACCAAGTCCCTTACCCCGATACTCCGGTATTGTACATACAGGTTCCACATAAACATAATCAGTTTTCTGACTATACCATAAGCCGCAGTATGCAACATATTCCCCATCGGTATTTTCTGCAACAATGTGTATCAATGAATTCAAATTCGGTGCTGACAACATCACTTTTTGCTTATTCATAGTAGTTTCATCAACAGGTACAGATCCCTCGTTGTCAAATGCCTTCCATAGCAAATGATGAAGCTTATATAAGTCATTTTTTATATCAATATTTTTTACAATTATGCCTTCAGGAGTTATAAATTCAAGGCCAGCATTCTCTAGTGTAAGTTCAAGTATGTTTTCAGTAAGATCATTCTCCACAAAATTCTTACTATGCAATAAATCTAGAGTGTGAGTATCCTTGTCATTCACGGCAACCCCAAGGCCGTTCTCATTACTGAAAGTAACAATAGCATATTCTAATATATCTTCTTCTAATTCTCTAAACCCTTGTTTCGTTGCAAAAAATGCTTCACCGAAATAGTGGTCATAGGTTGCTATACCTACTAACTCGTCATTACAATACCACAAGCCAATCTTCTCCATTAAGTCACTATTAAATTCAGGATGAAAAAACATCCATTCCCACCTTGCCCAATTCCAATTTATATGATTACGGTCATCTTTTGATAATTCAATCAAAAAATTGCAAACGTTATCATAACAAGAATCGTCGAACCTTCTAAAGGTAATTTTCATTTCAATCCCCCATATTTTTTTTTGAGTCACAATAAAATTCCGTTTACATTTGCAACCATAGTTATTGATGTGCCGACCATGCAAACTTCTTCAAATCCAAATCGTTGATAAAGTTTAACCGCATCTTTATTAATCGGATCGACACTTAATGATATTCTACTAATGTTCTTCCTAGTAGCTTCTTTGAATAATTCATCTAATAAAGCCGTTCCAATTTCTCTCCCTCTGTATTCCTTTAATAGCGCCATTCCTATCTACGGTGCATCTTCATCAACATATCCAAACCCCTTATTGCTCTCATTATAAAATCGAACTGTTATAGAACCAATTGGCTAAGCTTCATTACTTATCGCAATAAATCCAAAGACTCCTTGTCGACCCCATCCTTCAACATACTTCAATAAGAAAGGCTCGTTAATTATCTCTTTGCTGAATACCTCTTGGCCATCTCGAACAAATAATGATTCATACAGCATTTCCCATAAGAAAGAAATATCATTTTGATTTATTGGTCTAAGAGTAAATTACATCTTTGTAATAACCCAATTTCTAATTATTTTCAAGGGTTTCGCATAACGTTCAGGTATTCACGAACTTCCGCAGGAAGTTGTCACATTAATCGACTACGCTGTCAAAAACATCAGCAGTGACCAAGGCGGAGCCGCTGCTTGAATACGGTGTTATACGCTGTTGTAATCCGAACTCCTCGAATGAAGACAGAACGTCGGCCTTCAACTAATGTGTTTATTGTCTTTAATGCTAATCTTGTAAAATGTCTTTTAGAGGGTTTAATCAAGTGTTTTAATTCTCATTAAACAATGTATCTTATTCTTTTTTCAAGTGGTTCAAGAATCATTGTCTCTATTCAGGTTTTTGTTGTGAAGTGCTTTTCAAATGTTTTTGATTATATGCGTGAGGTTGCAAAGTGACCCTTTGCATTCAGAGTCTAACTAAGGTGAGGAAATTCAAGTAATTAGTATGATTATAATTACTTTTGCTTCAAATAACAAGGACGTTGTAAACGCAAACACTGAACAGAACTCGGATTACAATGGCGTATAACGTTCTTGTATTCACGAACTTGCGTAGCAAGTTGTCACTGAATCTGCTACTTCTGCCTAAAGGATCAAAGTGACCAAGGCGCAGCCGCTGTGTGAATACTGTGTTAGGCGATGCTCTCTCTTCTTTGAATAACTAGCTTGAATATGGTCTTCTATATAGTTTTTCTTCTTTAATTATGTTTTTTCTTTAGTTTCTTATATATTCATTATTGCACTAATCCAAACCATAGTTCTTTTTAATCTCTAACCATGTTTCATACCAAAACGAAGTCATTTTCAATGGTTTTGACACTTCTATGTCCATTTCATTTGTTATTATATATACCCTTTCCTCCTTGACATGCATTTTATGTCCAAACTCGTACACTATATTAAGACATTCTTTTTTGTAATTTTCTTCACGTTTATCAGACCATTCTGACTTTTCAACAGAGAATCTTTTCATGTATTTTCCGTCCTTATGTATTTTTATAATTAAGGGGAATATCAAATGTTTTTACGTATTACGAGAGTTTCGCCTAACGTTTGGCATTCACGACGTTCATTCCCCTTAGATAGCTCAATTAACGCCTCTTTTGCATTATCTCTTACGATTTGATTGTGGTGATTTTCGAACTTAATGAAAATGGGAATATATTGTTTATTATAGGTATTACCTAATGCATTAAGTGCGTCAGCTAGTAAATCAGGTTCAACCTCTTCTATGTTTTCTGCCAGATAATTTAAGTTAGTATTCGAATAGTCGCTTAATAATTGAAGGATATCTTCCTTTACAGCTTTAATATGATTCACAAATAAATGTTTCTCTAAGAGTAAAATTATCTCGTTAAAAAATGGTGAATTATAGCCGAAATAAGGGTCCAGATATTTATCTAAGCAAAATAATAGACTCCTCTTTTCAGAATCATCTTTGCTATTCAAGACTTCACTGATTTCATTTACACCACTAGTTATAATTTCCTTGTGTTTCTGTGTATACGTTACATAACTAACTTCATGATCGTTCACAAAACACACCTTCCTTCATCAAGCACTACTTTCATTATCTTCTTGAAACGTACTTCCATTAATATTGCCCCAATATCTTATAACGTTCTTGTATTCACGAACTTGCGTAGCAAGTTGTCACACAGTAATTACATCTGGAATTTCCTCTGCTGACCAATGCGAAGCCGCCGCGTGAATACTGTGTTATAGGATGTAACCGACTCCATGTAATACAAAAAGACACCAAGCATTTATACCTGATGTCCTTCTATCCATAGTTCAATATCTTTTTCGGTAAGAGATCCTTCTGCTATACCTATTCCTAAATGAACTAATTCTCTCTGGGTGTATTCGATTTTAAAATGATTTAATTGCAATAATAAAATCATGGTTGCAATTCCAATTCTCTTATTTCCATCTACAAATCCATGGTTCTTTATTAAAGCATACGTTGTAACAGCTATTTTTGTTTTAAGATCAAGGTATAAATCTATACCGTCAAATGTAACAAAAGCTTTGCCTAGAGCACTCTCAATTATTCCGCGATCTCTCACACCATCACTTCCGGCAGTAGCAGAAATGATCTTATTATGAAATTGAAGAAGTTGTGATATAGTAATTGTCTTCATTATTTTGCTAACTCATCAAGAGCTTCTTTGTTTTCAAGAATGATATTATCCATCAGTAGATTAATCTGTTGATCATTTTTTTCATTCAAAAATTCAACAAAATCAATTACTTCTAATTGTTTTTCCGCTGTTAATTTTAAAAAATCTTGAAGCAACTTTTCCTCAAGTCTCATGTTAAAAACCTCCTAATGCATTTACTTACATTATACTCTATCCGCATAAAAAATACACTTTTGGTTTCCCGTTATTTCCTATAACGTTCTTGTATTCACGAGCTTGCGAAGCAAGTTGTCACATGAATCTGCTACTTCTGCCAATAGCATCCTCAGTGACCAAGGCGTAGCCGCGGGGTGAATACTGTGTTATATGATGTAGGGGGCTTCCTGGTATGCAATCAGAAAGCCTTTACTTTGTCTTCTCCAAAATAAAATCCCTTAAGATGTTTATCAAAAAAATCCTTTAATTCTTCTTGATTGATTGAATAGATAACTTGCCTATTTTTTATGTCTGTTCTCGTTATATAAATCTTCTCAAGATCATATTGAATTCGTATTTCTTTTTTGGCCTTTAATCTAAATAAAATACCTGCACTTATACTTTTGTTTGAGGGAATATGATCCAGCTCTGTAATTTCTGATTCAGACACGGAGTTAATCCAAGTTGCAATATTATTAATATCTTCTTGACTTAAATTAATATCTATCCAATTGATATTTGCACCTATTCCATCTCTCGTATATTCTGCCTTGGACATCTCAGTACTTGAAATTAGTTTAACTTGAATCTCCTTAGTAAAATTTGGTTTACTTGGATTATTGTTCACAACTTCGAATAAGAAATATATTGTCCCTATTAGGACAATGAAAATAATAATGCTTCTCGTACTAATTAATCGGGTTTTAATCGTAGTTCCCCCCATGTCATATAACGTTCAGGTATTCACGAACCTTGCGCATGCAAGGTTGTCACATGAATCTACTACTCTGTCAAAAGCAACATAGTGACCAAGGCGTAGCCGCTGTTTGAATACTGTGTTATGTGATGCCCCCGACCACTTTGAGTTACACCCATAACGTCATTAGTTCTTCATCAAAATATATTCCATTGTGTTTTAGAGCCCTGCTCTCCATACCATATACACTAAATCCAATTGATTCATATAATTTCTTGGCATTCTGGTTACCTACCACTACACAAAGATTTATTTGTTCAAGTCCTATATTCTGTTTTGCTAATTCAATTGCTTTCAATATGAGCCTTCTTCCTATCCCTTGAGAACGAAATTCTGGCTTCACATACATACCCCAAATAAACCCTTTGTGTTTGAACTTGATTGATTGTTCTTGTTTGAATCCAACTACCCCAATTATTTGATTGTTTATATCAAATGCGCCGAGAGCAAAACTATCCGTAGTCGGAGTTAATCCAGCACTTATTACTTCAATGTCTCTACTTTCGTATTCCTCATAGGTTAAACCAAATGATTCAGGTGAATTAATTAGTCCTTCAATTCTAAAAGCTCGGAATGATTTCATATCTTCAGGGTTTAATAATTTTATTTCTTCCATCATCATCACCTCAATTGACGTTCTCACGGGGGTTTCACATAACGTTCTTGTATTCACGAACTTGCGCAGCAAGTTGTCAGACAGCGAACACAGCCTGAATTTCCTATGCTGACCAAGGTGTAGCCGCTGCGTGAATACTGTGTTAGGTGAAGTTGCTGTCTTCACCGATTAACTTTCAAACATGTTAGTTCAGTAATAACCGTTCTTGTTACTCTAGCTAGTTAACCATCGACATAACCAAGTATTCCCTTACAAAATCCAAAGGTTTGATGGTATTCTCCAACGTGCTTGTAAACACGACTACCATTTGTAAACTTGGAATGTTAATAATAAATTGCCCGTTTCTTCCCATAGCGAAGTACATCCTGTTGTTTAAAGAAAAATCATTATGATTGGTATCTAACTTTGCTACCCACCAATGAGAAGCATAATGACCAATATAATCATAGGTTAACAAGTAGGGATCTGTAGATTTCTTGA
Source organism: Paenibacillus sp. Y951 (assembly GCF_056786395.1). NCBI lineage: Bacteria > Bacillati > Bacillota > Bacilli > Caryophanales > Paenibacillaceae > Paenibacillus > Paenibacillus sp. Y951. Next base: position 242,050 of record NZ_JBXCIY010000007.1, read on the forward strand.
TCCATTCCGATGATACGATTCTCTTACCTTTCCATATGCCGTCCTGCAAGTAAAGCTGCCCGAATTTTGCTAAATTATACGGATGTAACCGTAGCCCATCAGAACCATAACTAATGCCTTTTGCATCCTCGAACCAAAGGTAATCTCTGTCTATACCTAAAGGTTTAAATAAATACTGTTCTGCAAATTCCGAAGTCTTCATTCCAGTGGCTTTGGTTAATATAGCGGAAAGTACATGAGAACAACCCGAATTATAGTTCATACGTTTTCCCGGATCATCTACTAACTCCCTATCAAACACAAATTTTACTACATCGTGGGTAAACATTGGAGGCATATAGTTCCATTCACCGAACTCCGGCCAATCCAGCCCTACGGTCATCGTCAAAAGCTGTTCTATCGTAATGTCTTTTTTACGCGGGTCCGCTTGATTGTAAACAATATCAGGAAAATAATACTCCATGGTAATATTAACCGAAGGTATAAAGCCTTTATCAATCGCTATTCCTATCAATATGGAAATAATGCTTTTTGTACATGAATTAATCCTCTGCAGGTTATTCCTAATTTTATTGCTTTTGTAATACTCATGAATTAATGTTCCTTGCTTTAAAACCAAACAGCTTTTAATTTTCGCCTTCTCAACGGATTTGATGAACTTCCCCATCAATTCAATATTCATTTTAAACTCTTTCGGTGTAGAAGTTGGCCACGTATTTAGATTTAGCATTCAAGTATTCCTTTCATATTTCGTTTAAAGTAATTTCACCTAACGTTCGGGAATTCACGACGTCCTATCGACTTAAGACAGCGAAGCTGCCGGGTGCGCGTCAGCGCACTTAGTCGATTGGATGTGTCCGGCTTATTCCGCTTCCTCGCTACTGAAGATCCATCCCCGAATATACTTCTAACTTCTGTCGGACCGAGGGGCGAATGCCCCGAAGCGCGAATATGCTGTTATCTGACGTACCCTACTTCTTCGAGAAGGCCCTCAAGCCGGCTCTTTATTCCTTTCCATTCGTAATCAATAATGCTGTAGATCACATAATCCAAGTGTTTATATTTCTTTCGAAGAATGCCTTCTCTGACTGCTCCCAGTCGTTCAATAGCTTTCTGTGATCTCACATTTGTTGTTGTAGTTATGATTTCAACCCGATTTACATGCAGATTCTCAAATGCATATTTCAGTAATAAGTATTTCGTTTCTGTGTTTACTCTTGTCCGCCACACTGTCGGCGAATACCAGGTTGAACCTATATTTAGATTGTTATTCTCTTCTGATATTCTAAGGTATCTTGTCGTTCCTACAATTTCATTCGTCTCTTTATCAAAAACAACAAATGGAAACTGTTCACGTCGCTCTCGACTAACTAATGCTTTATGGATAAATTGTTCCATCTCATCAATGGTCTTAATATGTATTGGGTAGTTCGCCCAGATATCTGGATCCCTAGAGCATTTATAAAGAGCTTTGATATGTTCAAGTTCTAAAGGAATGAGTTTTACACGTTTGCCTTCCAACTCTGAAAATTCATACATAAATATTCCAATCAACATGTATAAATGTATCCCACCCATATGCTGGTCCTTCCCATTCAGTTGGATAATCAGTTAGTTTCTTTGAAGGAGCATTTGGTCTAACATCTTCATGGGAATTTGCTTGTTGCAAAATAACAATAAATCCATCCCGTTCTGCATGTCCCCAATCATCAATTCTACATCCCAAAACATCACGATAGTATTCTTGTGATTTCTTTAAGGTGGAAACTAATCTTATTTGAATTGTCGTTCCAAATTTCAGTTGATGTTTAGTATCTAGTTCTGTTGATTGATTGTTCAATATAAATTCTCCTTCCTCAAAATGAATTACAGGATATCATTGCAGCTTTAATTAAAAATTCAGATCTACTAGGGGAAACAATTAATTTAATAATTTTGGGAATCAAGAGATTTAGGATAACGTTCAGGTATTCACGAACTTCCGCAGGAAGTTGTCACTGAATTAACTACTCTGTCAAAAGCATCACAGTGACCAAGGCGTAGCCGCCGCGTGAATACGGTGTTATCGGATGTTGCAACTTCATTGATTTAACTTATATCACCAAGTTTTTTATGTCTTTCAATTCAATCACTTTTTCTTGATATCTTTTAATCTTCAACTCAAATTTACTTCTATTTTTTTCAAAATCATTCGTCCACTTATACATCATCTTTAACATAGTAATATCAGGTTTATAATGAGACTTTTCTATTCCTATTTTTTGTTTAATAAATCTAGTGAAAATCCTAATTTTTCGCTTCCACAATGGAGGATCAACAAATATAATTACTTCTGCCATATCATACAAGCATTTGTACGACTCCCTATCTGTGCCTTCAAATATCCATGAACCTTTTTTATCAATTTCCTTAATAACTTCAACCTGTTCTTCTGCAGAACGTTTTTTCCTACCTTCTTTTGTATCGTTATGGACAATACAATCAAGTTCATACCAGGATATGTTTAAGCTTTTAGATAATTGTTTTGCCAATGTTGTTTTCCCACTTGCAACGATTCCAATAATAAAGATTTTCTTCATTGAATGCTCACCTACAATAATTGTTTATTGGCAAATTCCGATAACGTTTGACATTCCTGACGTTCAAGCAGCTTAAGTGACCAAAGGGAACGGGTCGTCAGACTTAGCTGGTTGAATGTATCGCCTGAATCTGCTTCTCTGATATCCCTCTTGGCGATCAAGGAGCGTACGCGACGACGTAGGAATGTTTTGTTTACTGATGTCAACGACTTCTTCGAGTAAACTAGCACAAGTTCTTTATAGTTTATTTTAGCTTTAGTTTATATATAACCTCGCCATCTTGGTTCTCTTTATCTTGATTGACAAATCCTAATTTCTCGTAAAGCTTTCTAGCATGATCATTACTATTTTCGATTGTTAGAGAGATTACTTCGCATTGTCTGTGCATTTCCTGAATGAATTCTAATATTCTTTTAAGAGATTGTATTCCTAATCCCATCCCTTGATATTCCTTGTCTAGCTGAAAGCCACCGATCCAGTAATTATTCGTACTATTAGGTGTATAGGAAAGATAGAAAAATCCGATTGCTTTATCATCCTTGATCAAAATATATGGATCAAAAGCCTCATCCCACGGTTTTATATAAGCCCATGCTAAAGATTCGATAACAGATGGTACAAACTTCTCTTGTGATTTGAGTAAAGATATCGAGAGAACTTCTTCCCAATTTTTTTTATTAATTGGTTCTATGCGGATTAGATTCATTTTTTATATTCCTTTCGTTTTCGCATTACAATTTCGTTGATTTCAGCTAACGTTCTTGTATTCACGAACTTGCGCAGCAAGTTGTCACATGAATCTACTTCTCTTCCGAAATCATCCAGTTACCAAGGCGTAGCCGCCGCATGAATACTGTGTTATAGGATGTCAGCGCCTTCATTGAATTACTTACTATTGTTGTATGTTTTTAATAAATCAGTGACTAATATTCCGTCAATCTTCATGCCCTCTATATTACAGTTTTGAATAGTAAGATTTGAAAGGTTAGAATCAACCATTTTACTACCTATCATCTCACATCGTTCAAGTAAGAGAGGTCGCTTTTCTCCATCAACTGATAAGTTGGTGTCATGTAAATAAGCTCCTCCTAATGAAGCATGACAAATCTCTACATTACTCAGGTTTGAATCACCCAATATAGAGTTACTCATATTTGTGTTTGTTATATGAGTATTTGATAAATTAACGTTTTGCATTCTTACATTCCCCATATTAGCATTTGAAAAACATGTATTATTTAGATTAACATCGTAATAATCAGTATCCTGCAAATTACACCCTCTAAAATTATGCTTAGAAAAATCTATACTTGTACTAAATTTACTCTGATCATAATCAGTACAGTTTGTTTCTTTACGATAGTATCTTTCATATTTATCTTCGCCAACCAACCTATACCCATTTTTTTCGTAAAAGTAATGATTCCTTGGACTTTTTTGTGTTGTGTCCAATGTCCAGATTTTTATTTCTGGATTGAATTCTTCGATTAACTGAAGAACGTCAGAACCAATATATTTTCCTTGATTCCCCGGTAGTATATACAATCGGTCAATTCTTGCGTGCTCTCTTCCTGTTGTTGAGATCAGGATAACACCTACTAAAATATCCCTATTTATTATTTTATAGTACCTTCCGTATCGTGCATGGTATTTCTGCATATCAAGCGAATCAAATCCTGGAATATGAGGCCTTTCACCGTTAGAATACCACTTAGAAGTCTCATCCTCTTCTACCTTGATCATTAAATCTCTTATCTGATCAGCATCTTCTTCAGTTGCTACATTTAGTCTGGTCGAATTATTCATATGTACACCTTCATCTTTAGTTATTTATTTACGATGATTTCATATAACGTTCTTGTATCTACGAACCTTCACTGCCTTAAGGGACGAAGACACGGCCGCAATGCGGTTAGGGAGTTGCTGAATCCGCTTCTTCGGAATCCCCTCTTGCAGAGCAGACCAAGGCCATTAGGCCGCAGCGTAGATACGGTGTTAGGTGATGTCGCTGGCTTCCTGAATTATCCTGCAAAGTTTCAAGGCTTTGTGTATAAATTTGAAATTTCTATTGATTTATAACATATTTATATACTCCACATAGACTGATATCTTCCGATACTAATCCCAATAAAGTTGCTATAACCATCCCGTGACAAACTACAATAACTTTTGAATTATTTACATATTTATTAAGTACGTTACTGGTTCTATTGAATAAGCTTTCTTTGGTCTCCCATAACTTGGTTTCTCCTGGAGGAAAGCAACCATTATGATCCATATAGTCATTCCATAAATCCTTTATTTCGTGAACCGTTGTAGCTTGCCAATTATCTGGGGTCCACTCATGCAAGTCAAATTCTACTTGCAATGGTCTTCCTATATTTCTATTCATAATAGCTGCGGTTTGTAATGATCTTGTATACGGTGATGAAATTATCAATTCACATTCTTCTAAATAGGGGTTGTTTCCAATTACCTGTTCTGCTTGTATAACTCCGTTCGAAGTTAAGGGAACATAGTCTCTCATTGCCCCTCTTAAATTCCGTTCTTCTTTAAATTTCCAATCGGGTTCCCCGTGTCTTACTAAGTAAAAAATAGTCATTTATAAACCTCCAAGAATAGCTTTCGAAAAATGATTTCTTTCTTTTTATTGTTTCAGCGATTTCACCTAACGTTCTTGCATTAACGAACCTGCGCAAAGCAGGTTGTCACATGAATTTTCTTCACTGCCGAAAGCTTCACCAGTGACCAAGGAGCGCATGCGACGATGCGTTAATGCTGTGTTAGCTGTAGTCCCACCATCTTTGAGTTACTTTCGTGGTTGTATTGTACTTGTTTTTATAAACTTATTTGGAATTAATAAACCAGAACCTTGCCTAACAACCTGAACAAGTGGTGCATGGTGTTGATTGACATATTCATTGATATTAAGATAGGAATTTACGTAAGCTTGCGTACACTCTCGGCCATTACTACAATCGTAACCAAATCCTATTCCTGGTCCTTTGCTTTCTTCTATCATTTTACAATCAAGAATATGAGAGTAATCAGCAATATATATTTTAAATTGAGATATTGGAACAGACACCTCGAGTAAAATATCTCCAATATGTTTATTTGTAAGTTCAATACCTAAATTATTAAAATACACACTTGTTGTTAACCAACTAGGCAATGGTTCAACGAAGCCCTCTACCAGATAACATCCCTTTAATTCTTCAGGGGGAGTCGGGCATGCGACTTCTCTATAAGCCCACAATCCTTCGGTCATTATATCTTTGATCTTATCCTCGTGGGTGAAATGATAAAAAGTGAAATACTTATCTGAACTTATATTAACTTTTGCTTTATCAGTAATAAAATGAAGTTCTTTTAACGACTATTTTCTGTTATCTAAGAAGGTTTGACCCAATCTAAAACGCTTTCCTCCTTAAATCTTACCAATACAAAGCCTACATATTTTTCATTTTGCTTAATAACATATGGAAATCGATAATTTACTTCTCTCCAATAGTCTTCTAAATGTGGGTATGTCCCATATAATCCATCTTCTTCGACATCGCATTTTACAAATTCAGAAAAATCATAAATATAGAATTGCATTAGATTTTTTATAACATCTTTGTACTCTTCTGTAGCGTTTATTATTTCATAATTCATATATAGTGATCACCTTTATTCTTTAATTTATATGTTAATTCAGATAACGTTCTTGTATTCACGAACTTGCGCAGCAAGTTGTCACATGAGTTTAATTCACTGCCAATTGCACCAACAGTGACCAAGGGCTATGCCCACCGCGTGAATACTGTGTTATGTGAAGTGATCGACTTCGTTGATTTTGCTTTCAACTCATGTATCATTTTTGTTTCCCTTTATGTAATTTTCAAGTTCTTTCCTTGTTATTGGATGTAATATTATTTCTTCAGATTTCATCATTCTTTCTACTAGACTAGATTCTTTAACTATACGCCCCCACTTTCTTGAAAACGACTTCCAGTCACATACCATTTCTATCATATACTTCTTTGGCATTGGCAGAGCTTCTCTTTTGTTTCTATTTACTATCCAATATTCCCAATGGTGTTTATTATGATTTTGATGATGTAACCAAGCTTTCTTCCATCTTAGCTCGGTATTCTCATCCTTCTGGTTTGAATAAAACTTAAGTGCATACGGAATAAATTCTTGAGAAGAAAATTTTGACATATCATGAATGATCCCTTGAAGATACAATCCTTCTTTCCAACATTCAATGAGAACGCTAACTTTATGATCCAAAACATAAAGAAAATATCGCCAATATACTAAGAATATTATGGCCCTCTCCTTTGGATTTATAGATTTTATATTCTTTCGATCATTTCACATAACGTTTTGTGCTCGCGACGTCCCATCACCTTAAGCCCGAAGGGTGGTCGCGATGCGGTTAGGTGGTGCGGATGTGTCCGGCTGTCCTCTGAAATCCATCTGCCAGACCGAGGGCGAATGCCCTATGCGTGAACACGGTGTTATCGGACGCCAGTGCCCTCTTTGATAGTCTCATATATCCTTAATGTCTTTATTTATCCTATGATTTTTGATTTGAATTATTTTCATTTCTTAGTTCTAACCCTTTTTCTAAAAATTCAACTAATATATTCTCGTTTTCTTGACCATCTTCAGAGGCATGCGATATTATCCATGAAATAGCCGCATTTAAAAGACAAAACAAACCTGATATAATTATCTTCCACAAAAAACTAATTACACCAGTAAAAATATCCGCCAAACTCGCACTAATAAAACAAACAATAAACATAGTTATAATAGAAATTATATCCGTGTAGCCTCTATATGTTCGAAAATAAACATAAGTTTTATTGTTTTTTGTACTGATCTTTCCTAGCACCTTATTTCGAACTAAGTCGCTCTTTAACATTCCCCTAGTAACAGAAATACTAAATAACCCCTTATTAATCCACCCAACAAATTCTCCCCCATCGAGTGTAATGGAATAAAAGTCGACACTATTTTTTATTACTGATTCACAATGCGATTTTGAAAGCTCTGTTGAACATTTATACTCCAATGTATACACCTACTTTCATTTTTTACTCCATTCACTGATTTCCGATAACGTTCTTGTATTCACGAACTTGCGCAGCAAGTTGTCACTGAATCCACTACTCTGCCAAAAGCATCAAGTGACCAAGGCAGAGTCGCCGCGTGAATACTGTGTTATGTGATGTCATCGCCCTCTTCGAATTCACTTTCTCAATATCAAATATGTATTAATCTCAAGATCTCCAAATTGTTCTTTACTATATGTCTCTTTCCAATAAATTCTGAGGTTATTTCCATGATCGTTCCCATATTTAAATGGTCAAAATCTCTATTCCAACGAAACATAACAAGAAGATTCTTAAAATCTTGAGTATAGTTACGCTCTTCAAGTCTTAATCTTGTTTTGATAAATCTCTTAAGCGTCCTCCAATTCTGGACTAGTAAACTAGGTTTGATTATAAAAATATAATCTGCTTCTTTTAAGCTACTGTATACCCATTTGTGATGTACCCCCTCAACTATCCACGATTCCTGTGTAATAATGTCATGTAGGCTCTTATCACGTATTTCTACTGGATATTTGGTATCCGTACTTCGATCCCAGACCAGATTATCCGTTTGGTAATGATTAATTCCCAGCTTCTGCGAGAGCATTCTTGAAATATAAGTTTTACCACTGCCACAACCACCGATAATGTGGATTTTCATAGCCTCTCCGTCCTATCCCTAAAACTTTATCTTGCGATGATTTCAGATAACGTTCTTGTATTCCAGATGTCAATTCCCTTTAGATAGCTCTTATCTTAGGGGAATTGATGTGTCTGCCTGAATCCGCTTCATCGAAATTCCTCGGGCAGACCGAGCGGCGATAATCGCGAAGCTGGAACACGTTGTTATACGCTGTCCTTGCCCTCTACGAATAGTCCCAAGATTATAATGTTAATACTACGCAAACTTCACCACAAACCAATTTTTCACCTGTTTCCATAAAACCAAGAGAGTCATAAATCCTCTTCGCAACCACATTCTCGGGTTTATATGTAAGTTCAATAACTTTAGCTTCCCCGCGTGGAAGAGTCCTCGCATATTCAATCGCTTTTACCACCATCTCTCTACCATACCCCTTACCCTGGTAATGCTTATCGATCATCATCTTAAATATGCCGTAACTACTGTAATCAAAGTTTCCATCCCCGTCATCATAGTACATTGAAATGAAGCCTACCATGCTATTTTCTTTATAGACTGCAAATGTAATAATTACCTGACCCTCATCGGAGGCAATATATGCTTCGGCAAGAGCATGTTGATTTGAGGAGATAAATCTTTGTTGTTCATTAGCCACACGTAGCTCAATGCATTCAATAAAATTATCCCAAGTTACTTTTCTGAATTCCATTAAGACGACCTCCTTTTGAATTTGTATATTTTCTTGCTAGGGTTGCGTATAACGTTCTTGTATTCACGAACTTCCGTAGGAAGTTGTCAGACAGATATCACTTCATTGAATTCCCACTGCTTACCAAGGTGGAGCCGTCGCGTGAATACGGTGTTAGAGGATGTTGATGCCTTCGTTGAATTACTGAATAGGATTTTCATAAATTTCTAAGAATTTTTTATAGTTTATATGACTTAAGCAATATAATAATAGATTTTGATCGAATCCTTCTTTTCCAAATATTCTTGTAATCTCTACAATTCTATTTTCTTTCCCTCTTGAAAAATTAGTTTGAAGCTGTACTTCTAAAGGAACACCGGTACAATATTCCCATCTATATTCACTAATTTTATTAAACTACTAATTTCGGGACCATTCTCCCAAATACCATTGCCTGAAGTGTAACTTATTACATCATGTTGTACTGCATGTGCGATATCAATTTTCATATTATTCATATACACTCTGCCAAATGTCTATATCTCCAGGTATTATATCGGCACCTTGAATAACCGTAGCCATCGAACCTACAACAGCCCATTTTAGTTGGAAATATTACTAAGTTTTTTATTTATATCGTATAGTGCATCAAAGATATTCATAGTAATTCCTTTCTAGGTTAAATAAATTTGTATCAATTTCCTATAACGTTCTTGTATTCACGAACTTGCGCAGGAGGTTGTCAGATTAATCGACTACGCTGTCAAAAACATCACCAGTGACCAAGGCGTAGCCGCTGCTTGAATACGGTGTTATGTGAAGTGATCGCCCCTTGGCACCGCTATCAAAAGATGTTTTTAATATTTCTTTGATTTAATTTTTCAATTAGTAATTGAACAGTGACTTCAACAAATCCATCCATTTCTTCTGATTTGAGATAAATAAATTTATGATCTTGGGAAATTGAATTATTGCGATAGTAATCGGTAATATTCTTTATTTGCTTGCATGTTTGCCCAGCAGAGAAAAAAAACAGGTGTTCTGGAAAGTTGTCAATATACTGAAACTCAGTCCAAAAAATACTGTCTTGATTCTTCTTGAGATACATAAAATCCAATCCATACCAATCCCTCTTAACAAGGGGGGTATACTCTGGCGTATTTAAAATACGTTGAAATACTTTCTCTTTCTTTTTTTGGTTTGTGAGTTTTATCCATTCTTCATCCGTAACCAAATGAAAATAATAACCTAAAAAGTATGATGCCTCGGGAGTCATAAGATTAGAAATTCCAGTTAGATATTGATTGTAAAATGACTCTGAATTTATCTTGCCATCAATCTCAAAATGGGTTATTTCTTTGGTGGGGATTGGTTTACCATTCTCACCGATTAATCCACAATCTGGACCAATGTTACCAACTAAAAAATCAGTTTTTGAAATTTTGAGATTCCTTTTAATAAATTCCTCTGCAATCCTAAAATGAGTAACCCAAGTAGCCATAACTCACTCTCCATCTTAATGATACATTCTCTAGCAATTATTTCGCCTAACGTTGTCGTATTCGCGACGTCCATTCCCCTTAGACAGCTCTTATCTTAGGGGATTGGATGTGTCTGCCTGAATATTCTTCATCAAAATCCCACTGGCAGACCAAGGGGCGTATGGCCCGCAGCGCAAATATTGTGTTAGGCGATGCCGACTAGAAACACTCACATTTTATTTCTTTTATTTATTTCTTTCTTGCAATTACATATGCTTTATCCGTTTTATCAAATCCAATACGAGGGTAAAATTCAATTGCTCCTGGAGATGAGAGTAATACCAACGAGGGTTCTTCTCCTAATATGATTTGTAGTTTGTTCACTAATTGCTTTCCGATTCCTTGATTTTGATATTCCTTGTCCACTGCTAAGTCAGATAGATAGCAGCAATAAGAATAATCTGTTATTGCTCTAGCTAGCCCAATCATCTTCTTGTCATCCCATGCACTAATAATAATATCCGAGTTATCTATCATTCTTTGTACTCTCTCTATGTCTTCATATGGTCTTTTTATTCCTGATTTTTTAAGTACTTCGGCTACATCTGCAGCGTTAAGGAGTTTGTCTTCTAAATACGTGATCATTATCATTATTCCCTTCTTGTTTCAGTCTTTTGGTTTAATGTTACTTACTCCCGGTTTCGCCTAACGTTCTTGTATTCACGAACTTGCGCAGCAAGTTGTCACTGATTATACTACTCTGCCAAAAGCATCAAAAGTGACCAAGGCGTAGCCGCCGCGTGAATACTATGTTATCCGATGCATCTGACTTCATCAATTCATCTTTCTTACCAAGTGTTTAATGCTTCTTTTCTAAAAATTTCTATGCTTTAGCTTTATGATTCTTAACTGAATGTTGCCACACTTACTTAAAATATCCTTAATATCCTTTTGCCCGTAATTTTTTATTGATTAATCGGTCTTATTCTTTAACTGTGGTTTTAATTGTGTTTTGATATGTTTTTTCCTTTTTACAACTATTCTAGGAGTTGGATCGCCAACTGGTGCATCTATTGATGATCGTGAGTAAAGTAATTCATGATGGTTTAGGTTGAGGGTTCTTAGAGGTGTTGTTCTATTATCTATTATATCAAATGATTTCTTTTGCTACAGTTATTCATTTTCATTCGATTTTGACCATTCCAGATGTTTCGGATAACGTTCTTGTATCCACAAACTTGTGCAGCAAGTTGTCACTGAATCTGCTTCATCTGCCAATAAGCATCAAGTGACCAAGGCGGGGCCGCTACTTGAATACGGTGTTATACGCTGTTGTAATCCGAACTCCTCGAATGAAGACAGGATGTCGGCCTTCAACTAACGTGTTTATTGTCTTTAATGCTAATCTTGTAAAATGTCTTTTAAAGAATTTAATCATGTGTTTTAATTCTCTTTAAACAATGTGTCTTATTCTTGTTTCAAGTGTTTCAAGTGTTTCAAGTGTTTCAAGTGTTTCAAGTGTTTCAAGAATCATTGTCTCTATTCAGGTTTTTGTTGTGAAGTGCTTTTCAAATGTTTTTGATTATATGCGTGAGGTTGCAAAGTGACCCTTTGCATTCAGAGTCTAACTAAGGTGAGGAAATTCAAGTAATTAGTATGATTGTAATTGCTTTTGCTTCAAACAACAAGGACGTTGTGAACGCAAACACTGAACAGAACTGTTCGGATTACAATGGCGTATAACGTTCTTGTATTCACGAACTTCCGCAGCAAGTTGTCACTGAATCCACTACTCTGCCAAAAGCATCACAGTGACCAAGGGCGTATGCCCGCCGCGTGAATACTGTGTTATGTGATGCTTACGCCTCCATTGAATAGCTTATACCAGTCTAAGTTTCCATATAAATAGGTTTACCTATTAGCTCTAAGCATGCCTCTAAACGCTTCCTATTATTTTTTGATATCATTTTCTTTGCTTTCTCGATAGGGAAAAACTTGGACTCTAGGCTCTCATTAGTAATTACTAGTTCACCGCCTATTGGCTTTGCTATAAATAAAGTCATACAAATACTTCTTTCAACATTCTGATATATCCCACAAAATTCTACAATTTCAATATCGATTCCAGACTCTTCTTTTGTTTCTCTGATGGCTGCTTGAGCAATTGATTCTTCCTCTTCCACCTGCCCACCAGGCATTTCCCATCCCCTACGAGGTCCATTAATAAGTAATATTTCATTATAATCATTGATCACAATTGCAGACGCAGATATTATATGTTTTGGTGGGATCATTTTCTTCTCCTTTGATATTTTTATATTTCATGATATTGCGTAGGTTTCAGATAACGTTCTTGTATTCACGAACTTGCGCAGCAAGTTGTCACTTGAATCTACTACTCTGTCAAAAGCATCAAAGTGACCAAGACGTAGCCGCTGCGTGAATACTGTGTTAGATGATACCTATGCCCTCTTCGACATACTATCATTCGTTCAATTCTAATCTACTAAAAACAAGATCAAAGATTCTAAGTTTTCATTAATATACTTTGCAGTATGACCACCATTATTAGATACAAATTCAACTTGAATATCTCGATTATTAAGGATTCCAACCAATTCAATATTTGCACTTAAAAATGGATCTTCCTTACCACAATTCAAATAAATTTGTAACATACTTAGATCTTTGTGTTGTGCTAATGCTAGTGGATCCCTATCATTTCTTACTTCTTCGTTTGGATACATCCAATTGTAAACATATATATTAGTTTCAGGCTTCTGTATACCTGTTCCCATTCCACAGACTTTAGAAAACAAATGATTATTACGGAAAGATATGTGCATCGCGGCATAACCTCCCATAGACCATCCACCAATATACCTATTAGAAGGATGTGCAATGGTGGAAAAATTACTATCGACATACTCAATTAAATCTTTCACTATAAAACTCTCGTACTTCCCCTCATATCTCCTATTCGTTCCGTCTTCATTCTGATACCATACTCTGCAAATATCAGCTGAATCTATTCCATAACTTCCATCATAATTTGGAGCAACTATGATCATAGGAGCCACAACTGATTTAGAAATATGATTGTCAAGTAAATTGTCCATTCCATGATTAATAAGGATTGTATTCATGTTTCCAGAAAAACCATGGAGTAAATATAAAACAGGATATTTATTATTACGATTATATCCCTTTGGCAAATAAATTAATGTATCCATTACTTTATTAAGTGATTGGCTATAAAAACTTATCTTTACGTTTTGAGATCTTTGAAGTAAAAGATTATCCAGCATAGTCACCTCCACCAGAAATGTTATTATAAATATTTGCATAGGTTTCATCTAACGTTTCCCTGTTCACGACGTCCAACCACCTTAAGGTCACGTAGTGACCGGCCGCGAGGCGGTTAGGTGGTGCGGATGTGTCCGCTGAATATGCTTTCCTGTACCTGAGTTACTTCGGATCCGAATATGCTTCACTTCCGGCGTACCGAGGGACGGCGTATGCCGACCCGATGCGTGAACATATTGTTATATGATGCCAGTGCCATCAATGAGATACATTCTAATAAAGTCTGTTTTCATAACTTTCTTTCAGGGCTGCTGCTACCTCTTCTTCTGTTTTCTCTAATTTTCTCGCATGTTTAGAAATAATTAACGCTGGATTCGGAAGTTTCGATATATCAACCCATGAGTCATGATCCCACAATCGAGATCTCTTAAATGCTTTAGCACAGTGTATAAAGCACTCTTCTACCACAACACCGATACCTAATATTGGAGATTTCCCATTAACCTGCATCGAATCTAATATATCCTGATCTTTCACTATAAAAGCGTCTCCGTTTACCCTTAATGTCTCTTCTAGTCCGGGAATAATAAAGATTAGTCCTATCTTGGGATTCTTTAAAATATTCCTCATCGAGTCTATCCTTCGGTTCCCAGGTCTTTCTGGGATTATCAGCCTCTTATCGTCTAATATGTGAACAAACCCTGGAGCATCTCCTCGAGGTGAAACATCACATTGCCCATTATTATCTGACGTAGAAATAAATATCATAGGGGAAAAAGATATATATTCCCGGCAATGTTCATCAAGGTGGCTGATTGTTTTATTACTTACTAACTCACTTGGAAAGCCAATCAGTTTCCTTATTTCTTCTTCTGAATCAACTATATCTAAAAAGTCAGTCATCGAAAAACCTCCACGATGTTCATAGTTATTTGGTTTCTATCAATATGCACTGGTTTCATATAACGTTCAGTTATTCACGAACTTCCGCAGGAAGTTGTCACTGAATCTGCTTCATCTGCCAAAAAGCATCAAGTGACCAAGGCGGAGCCGCTGCTTGAATACTGTGTTATCGGATGTTATTGCCTTCAATGATTCAACTTTCCAAGTAGTTCTTTAACTTATTTATATATTTGCTAATGTTATTTATTATCATGTTTTGACCAGATAGTAACTCTTCTTTTAATCTCATCTTCATCTTTGGTTATTAACTTCCCATCAGGCAGTAATATATAATCTAAATACATATCTTCAATAAATGGCACTCCATTTTCTGTAAGTCCACTTGCACTAATAATATCAAAA